>CANHTE010000085.1 GCA_947462945.1 Acetobacteraceae bacterium | reverse complement strand
GGAAACCTCCGGGACTTCCAGGAAACGGACCCGGCGAAGCGGGGGCAGGCCGCCCCAATAGTCATCATGCGATTCCAGGATCAGCGAATGGTCGGGGCGATACTCGCCCACGCGATAGGGGCCGGTGCCGATGGGCCGGCGCGCATATTCGAGCCAATTGTTCGAAGCCTGGAAGGCGGCGGGCGAGACCACCATGCCGATATTGCGGCTGATGCGGCCTTCCAGCGTGACATCATCCACGCGGTTGATGAAGCGCACCGTATGGGAGTTCACGGCCTCCACCTTCTCGAAGGCGGGAAAGCCGCGGCGGGCGATGGCCAGTGCCTCGGGCGGGGGGGTGCGGCCCTGGGTCTGGCCCGGGATGGCGCCGAACAGGTTGCGCGCCTGATCGAGCGAGATGTCCCAGCCCATGCGCTGCGGCCCATAGGCAAAGACCACGTCCTCGGCCGTCATCTCGCGCCCGTCATGGAAGCGCACACCGCGCCGCAGGCTGAGTTCCACCGTGCGGCCATCCACCCGGCGCCAGCTTTCGGCCAGCATGGGCCGCAGCGAGAGGTCACCGATCCAATCCACCTCGATCAGGGTTTCGCCGTAGGAGGTGAAGGTGCGGCTGCCGACATTGGACTGCTCGCGCAGGGTCTCCAGCGTGTTGGTGTTGGAGATTTTCTGCACGGCGACCGTGATCGCGGGCCGCTGGTCCGATTGGCCCAGCGCCGGGCTTGCCAGGGCGGCGGCGCCGCCGAGCGCCAGGGTAGAACGACGGGAAATATGGGTCATGAGCGGGCCTCCAGGCCTTCGGGGGTGGCACGGAAATGCGTCAGCGTGCGCTCGGCATGGCGCATGCGATGGGAGAGGGCGCGCTCGGCCATCATGGCGCGCGTCGCGGCATGGGCCGGATCCTCGGCAAGATTCACGAATTGCTTGGGGTCGGCCACGAGGTCGAAAAGCAGCGGCGGCAGGGCAGCGAAATGCACATATTTCCAGCGCGCATCCTGCACCACCATCAAGGAGCATTCATCCATGCCCAGCCCCAATCCGGTCTCGGGCTGGCTGTAGAAGATGTCGCGGAAGTCGTATTCATAGGTGAGGTGCGTCCGCCAATCCTCCGGCTGCGTCCCATGCAGCACCGGCAGCAGCGAACGCCCATCACAGGCGCGCGGCGCCGTGCCACCCAGCCAGCCCAGGATGGTCGGCATCACATCCACGCTTTCGGTGAAAGCCTCCTCGATGCGGCCGGCCTGCTCCGGCGCGTCAGGGTCCTTGATGACGAGCGGGATGCGGAAGCTCTCATCGTAATAGCCGAGCTTGCCGAGCAGGTGATGATCGCCCAGCTGCTCGCCATGATCGCTGGTGAAGATGATCAGCGTGTTTTCCCATTGGCCGGTCGCATCCAGATGCGCGAAGACCTGGCCCAATTGATCATCCACCTCGGAGATCATGCCGGCATAGGTGGCGCGCATCTGCTGGATTTCGGCGGCGTCCATGCTGGCCGCATAACCCTCGGCGCGCTCGAAGAAGGAGGCCTGGCGGATTTTCTCCAGGTAATAGCCGAGCATGGGGTGCTGCTGGCCCTCCGCCTCGGGGCTTTCGGCGCGCACCGGCGCTGGCATGTCCTCAGGCCGGTACATGGCGTGATAGGGGGCGGCCGCCACGAAGGGCGGATGCGGGCGGTAATAGCCCAGATGCAGGAACCAGGGCTTTTCGCCCTTGCCCTTCAGGTAGGTCAGCGCGCGCTCGGTGAAAAAGGCGCTGTCCGTCAGTTCCGCCGGCAGGCGGGCGGGGCGATTGGTGGCACCAGGGACGGCATCCTCGCCCTCCGGCAGCCAGACATCCTGGCGCCGCTCCGGCAGGGTGTATCCCTTCTGGGCGAGCCAGCCGAAATACCCATCCATCGAGGGCTCAAAGGCACCGACGCTGCGAAACCCATCCATCAGATCGCCCAGCGTGGTGAAGCGCGGGTCTTTGGGGCCAGTGGTGCGCGGGTCGGGCGTGGTGGTGGTGTAGCCGATCAGCGCCGGGTCATAGCCGATCAACCGCAGCGCCTTGCCCAGATTGGCGTGGCGTGCATCCAGCGGCACCGTGTTCTGCACCGCGCGATGGTTCATCAGATACAGCCCGGTCAGCAGGCTGGCGCGGGCCGGGCCGCAGGGCACGGCGGTGGTGACATGGTTGCGGAAGGTCACGCCTTCGCGGCAGAGCCGGTCGAGATTGGGGGTGCGCAGGAAGTCGGCGCCCAGGGCCGGCACGAAATCCGCCCGCCATTGGTCCACGACAATCAACAACACATTGCGGCGCGCGGACATGGTCTCTCCTGAATTCAGGAGGCCGCGCATAGCCCGTGCGTGATGCGGTGATGCGTCGGTTTGAAGACGCTTTCGTGACGCGCTTTACCGGCTGGAAAGCTGATGCAGGAAATCCCGGATCAATTCCACCACTTGTCCAGCCTGCTCCTGCTGCACCCAATGGCCGGCGCCCGGCACCAAATGGCAGCCGCGCAGGTCACGGCAGCCCCCACCCTGGGAAGTCTGGCCCTGCATCAGCTCGAATTCGCCCGGCTTTTGATGGATGCCCCAGTCACTGGCGCCCGCGATGAAGCAGGCCGGCACCGCAATGCCCCGCCCGGCAAACAGGCGCATTTCCGCCGCCGCCTGGCCGCTGGTGGTGCAGCGATAGGATTGCAGCCCGCCCTGGAAGCCGGTGCGGCCATACTCCTCCGCATAGACGGCCAGCGCCGCTTCCGGCAGCCAGGTATTGGCGGCGATGCTGGCGGCATCGGGCATTTCGGCTGCCACCGTCTCGGCCATGCCGATGCCGGCCGGCATGATGTAGTAGGTGGGCATCACCGCCAGCGCCTCGGCCGTGAAGGCGGCCAGGGGATGGGGCTTGTTGGCCGCCCAATCAGCGCTCTTGTGGTGGTAATAGGCGCGCAGGAAGGCGTGCAGCCCTTGTGGCGCGTGGTGCATGTCGGCATCCGCCTCACGCATCGAATAGAACCACTGGTAATGCCGCCGCGGCGGATCGAGCCGGGCCAAGGCCGCATGCAACTCGGGCGAGGCAAGGCCAGCCAGGCCCTCGGGCGCCGGCTGCTCGCCCAGCGGCCAGGCGCGCGGGCCACCATAGGGCGCGCTCATCATCACGACGGAGCGGAATACGTCAGGCCGCGTCAATGCCGCGTTGCCGGCGACGGGCGCGCCGAAATCATGGCCGATGACGCAGGCGACCTCGGTGTGGCCCAGCGCCGCCACCAGGGCCAGCGCGTCCCGCACATAACCCAGCGGGCGATAGGGCGTCAGATCCTCATCATAGACCGGCACCGGGCCCTCGGTGCGGCCATAGCCCCGCTGATCGGGCGCGACGACGTGATAGCCCCGCTCGGCCAGGGGCAGCATGATGTTGCGCCAGGAGTAAGCAAGCTCGGGGAAGCCATGCAGCAGCAACAGCAAGGGGCGCCCTGCCTCGCCCGCCTCCAGGATATGCATGCGCAGGCCGTTCACATGGAGGATGTGGCGGGCGCGGATGCCTTCCGGCAGATGCGCCTGGGCCAAGGGTGCGAGCATGGGGTGTCCTCCCGGTTTTGGGGGGAGGGTAGGCCATCCTCGCGGGCGCGGGGAGCGGGGTGAAAAGGGGCCTCCGGCGGCCGGGGCCGAAAGGCCCCGGACCCCATGTGTCAGGCGGTCAGGGCGGGGTAGTCGGTGTAGCCCTTGGCGCCGCCGCCATAAAACGTGTCCTTGTCGGGCGGGTTCAGGGCGGCGCCCTGAGCCAGGCGGGCAGGCAAGTCCGGATTGGCCAGGAAGGGCACGCCAAAGGCCACGAGGTCCGCCAGGCCCGAGGCGATGTCGGCCTCGGCCCGCGCGCGGTCATAGCCGCCGTTCAGGATCAACCTTCCCTTGTAATTGGCGCGGATCAGCGCGGCCACGTCGAAGCCCGGATGGGTGTTGAAGATGTGCAGATAGGCCAGGTTCCGCTTCGCGAGCTCCGTCGCCACATAGGCGTAGGTCGCGGGCGCCTCCGGGTCCTGGATGTCGTTGAACACCCCACCGGGCGAGAGCCGCACGCCCACACGCGCCGCGCCGATGGCTGCCACCGCCGCATCCACCGCCCCCAGCAGGAAGCCTGCGCGATTCTCGACCGAGCCGCCCCAGGCATCACTGCGCTGGTTCACATTGGGTGCCAGGAATTGGCCGGGCAGGTAGCCATTGGCACCATGCACCTCGACACCATCCAGCCCGGCCTCCTTGGCCAGGGTCGCGGCGCGGCCATAGGTCGCGATCATCGCGGGGATTTCCGAGGCCTCCAGAGCGCGCGGCATGCCATGTGGCTTCATGCCTGTGTGGGTGTAGATCTCGCCCGGCGCCGCGATGGCCGAGGCCGAGACGGGCTGCCCGCCATCCAGGAAATCGGGGTGCGAGATACGGCCGGTGTGCATCAGCTGCACGAAGATGTGCCCGCCCTTGGCATGCACCGCGCTGGCCACCTGGCGCCAGCCCTCGACCTGGGCCGCATTATAGAGGCCGGGGATATCGATATAGCCGCGGCCTGAGGCATCGGGCGTCACCCCCTCGGTCACGATCAGCCCGGCACTGGCGCGCTGGGCGTAGTACTCGGCATTCAGCGCATTGGGGGTCTGGCCAGGTGTGCGGTTGCGCGTCATCGGCGCCATCACGATGCGATTGGGCAGGTCGAGCGCGCCCAGGCGAATGGGGGAAAACAGGGACATGTTCGGCAATCTCCGTGGCGCGGGGCGGGATATGCCGCCCCCTTGCAACGGAAATTGGGTGCGAGGGGTTGCTCCGGAAAATCACCTTTGGTGATGACGCTCATTCACCAACGGCGCTACGCCCTCAGCCAGCAAGGCCAAGATCCTTCAGGATCGTCTCCGTCGTCGCGATGTCGGCGGCCAGGAAGCGGTCGAAATCGCCCCCCGCAAGGAAGGCATTGTCCCAGCCGCGTGTCGCCAGCAACTCGCGCCAGGCGGGCAGGGCATTGATATCGGTCATCAGCGCGGTGAGGGCCGCGCGCTGGTTCGCGTTGATGCCGGGGGCGGCAAAGACGCCCCGCCAGTTTGCGGTGACCACATCCACGCCGGCTTCCTTCAGCGTGGGAATGGCCGGGTCGCTGCGGTGCTCGCCAGTGGTGGCCAGCGCCCGCATCCGGCCGGAGCGGATTTGCTCGGCGAATTCCGAATAGCCGGAAATGCCGGCCCGCACCTGGGCGCCCAGGATTGCCGCCTGGGCGGGCCCACCCCCCGCGAAGGCCACGTAACTGGCCTCCCGCGCGGAGCGCCCCAGCGCCTTGAGGATCAGTCCCAGCGTGATGTGATCCGTACCGCCCGCGCTGCCCCCGGCCACCGAGGTGCCACCAGGATTGGCGCGCAAGGCCGCCAGCAGGCCCGCAATATCCTGAATGTCGGATTGGGCGGGAACCACGACCACGCCCACCTCCTGCGTCATGCGGGCGATGGGCGTGACATTGGCGAGGCCGATGGGCGAGCGGTTGGTGAGCACCGCGCCCACCATGACGGAGCCTGCCACCATCAGCGCATCCGGCCGGCCGCGCCGCTGCGAGACGAAGCGCGGCAGGCCCACAATGCCGCCCGCACCGCCGACATTCTCGAACTGGAAATTGCCGGCGAGGCCGGCCTGGCGTGCCACCTGCTCAATGGCGCGGCCCAGGCCATCCCAGCCGCCACCAGGGCCGGCGGGGATGAACATGGTGATATTGGCAAAGCGGGGCTGGGCCCGCGCCCCTGTGGCCAGCAGCGGCGCGAGCCCCGTTGCCGCGAGAACCATCCGGCGCTGCACGGCGTCAGCCCTCCAGCAGCTTGAGTTCGGCAATGCCGCCGAGCGAGAGGAGATGGGCATAAATGGCATCAAGCCAGCCCTTGTCCCGCAGGGTGGTCAATTGCTCGCCGGTCAGCTTGGACAGGCGTTCGCGGTCCACGGCATGGAAGCCATCCACGCGAAAGGGCTTGCCCTCGAACTCGAACTGGGTGGCTGAGGGTTGCAGCAGGCCCATCAGCGACAGCCCCTCGGCGAATTCCTGGGTCTTGCGGAAGGCCGCCTCCACCGAGCGGGTAAATTCCAGGGCCTTGCTGGCCAGTTGCGCTGGCTTCCGCTCGGCATCAAACATCGGCTCCCCGGCGGAGGCGGCGAATTGCGGCGCCTGCGGATCAATGCAGAGGACCAGCTGGTCGGAATCGGCGGCGGCGCGGACCAGCAGAAAGGGATAGCGGCGCAGATACGCCGGCACATAGGTGCCGCGCCGCCAGGCGCCCGTCTCGTCCACGAAAAGGTTGCGGTCGGGCGTGAGGCCCGTCAGCGCCACTGGCATGTGCGGCGCCTGGGCGGCAAAGACCACCGGCATGTGGCGG
>CANHTE010000084.1 GCA_947462945.1 Acetobacteraceae bacterium | reverse complement strand
TTTGTGCGTCAAGCCAATAGCCGCCCCTTGCCGCCATTTGCCCATGACATTATGCTGATATCGGCGCGTTACGTCCCCATCGGGGAGTCTCCGGCCGCTGATAGGGGCGCGGCGAGGAGTTGGCCTTGATGCGGCAGCTTGGCGCCTCCATGCCCATCAGCGAGGCGCGCTGGATGGCATATCACCGGCGCTGCCTACGCCGTTTTTTGGTGGCGATGAGGCGGCGATTCCGCTGGGTGTCGCCTATTGGGCGGGCGTGGTCGCGCAGGAATTGGGCAATCCTGCCGATTGCGCCGCACGCCGGGCAATGATTCTGCCGCAACCACGCCGCATCCTCCGCTAAGCTGATACGGCGTGGCGGGGGCGGGCGAATGACCGAACAGCAGATGCGGATGATGATCGAGGCGGTGCGCGGCGGCCATCTGTCGCGACGCGGCTTCACTCGGCACGTGGCGCCCTGGGGGTTGACCGCGCCCATGGTGACACAGCTTCTGGCCCTCGCCGGGGCAGCCCCGGCCGCCGCGCAATCCGCCCAGCCCTATCGGCCGACGCGGCGCGGCGGCGGGGGCGCCCTGAAAATCCTGTATTGGCAGGCGGCAACGCTGCTCAACCCGCATTTCGCGGTGGGCACCACCAACACCGATGCCAGCCGCGTCTTTTATGAACCCCTCGCCGCCTGGGCGCAGGATGCGACGCTGGTCCCGATCCTTGCCGCCGAAATTCCCTCGCTCGAAAATGGCGGGCTGAGCCCCGATGGGCGGTCCGTGACATGGAAGCTGAAGCCGGGCACGCGCTGGCATGATGGCGCCCCGGTGACGGCCGATGACCTGCTTTTCAATTGGGAGTTCAGCCGCAACCCGGCGGTCGCCACCACCACCTCGGGCAGTTACCGCGATGTGGGGATCGTCAAGCTCGATGCCCTCAGCGTGCGGCTGGATTTCGCCCAGCCCACCGCCTTCTGGGCCGATGCCTTTGTGGGTTCGGCGGGCATGATCATCCCGCGCCACATCTTCGGCGCCTTCAACGGGGCCAATGCGCGGGATGCGCCGGGGAATTTCCGGCCTGTCGGCACGGGGCCCTATCGCTTTGTCAGCTTCACCCCGGGCGACATGCTGCGGGCGGAGTTGAACCCCTTGTACCATATGGAGAACCGGCCGCATTTCGACACGCTGGAAATCAAGGGCGGGGGGGATGCGGTTTCGGCCGCGCGGGCCGTGCTGCAAACGGCCGATTACGACTATGCCTGGAACCTGCTGGTCGAGGACGATATCCTGACCCGGCTGGAAGCCGTGGGGCGTGGCCGGGTGGAGGTGACTCCCGGTGGCTCCACCGAATTCATCCAGTTGAACGTGACCGACCCAAACCGCGAAGTGGAGGGCGAGCGCTCCAGCATCGCCACCACCCATCCGGCCTTTTCGGACCCCGCGGTGCGCCAGGCCATGGCCATGCTGATCGACCGCGCTTCCATCGAGCGCTTCATCTTTGGCCGCGCCGGCAAGGCGACGGCCAATATCCTGAATAACTCGCGCTTCACCTCACCCCATGCGGGACTGAACTTCAGCATCCAGCGGGCCAATGAGGTGCTGGACGCGGCGGGCTGGGCGCGGGGGCGGGATGGCATTCGCGCCAAAGGTGCGACGCGGCTGAAATTCCTGTTCCAAACCTCGGTGAACGCGCCCCGCCAGCGCAGCCAGGCGGTGATCAAGCAGGCGGCGCAGCGGGCGGGGATCGAACTGGACCTCAAGGGCGTCACGGCTTCGGTGTTCTTCTCGGCCGATATCGCCAATCCGGACACCTTCTCGAAATTCTATGCCGATATGCAGATGTACGCGAATGGCCCCTCGGGCGATCCGCAGCGCTACATGAGCCAGTTCGCTTCTTGGGAAATCGCGAGCCGCGCCAATGCCTGGCAGGGGCGCAACATCATGCGCTGGCAGAATGCGGAATATGACGCGGCGCTTCGCGCGGCCGATGTGGAACTGGACCCGGTGAAGCGCGTTTCGCTGTTCATCCGGCTGAATGATCTGGTCGTGGGCAGCAACCACCTCATTCCGCTTCTGGCGCGGCCAGGCCTGAGTGGCGCGCTGAACAACCTGCGCACCGCCCGGAGCGGCTGGGACAGCACCCTGGCCTTTCTGAGCGAATGGTGGCGGGAGGCCTGAGCCCAAGGGTTTGGCAGGGTTGGCGCGCACCTGGGCAAACCATGTCCCGCAGGACTCGATTTCACGCGCAACCCTGCTATGTGTTTCGGTAATGTGTGCTTCAAAAAAGCGTCACGTCGTTGTGCCGTCGGGTCGGGAGAATGAGCATGGGTGAAGATGATCTGCGCCAGATGATCGGGCGCGTGAAGAATGGCAGCCTTTCGCGCCGCGGTTTCGTGCGGCGCATGGCAGCACTCGGGCTGACGGCGCCGATGGCCACGCAGTTGCTGGCCATCTCCGGCGCCGGCTCCGCCCAGGCGCAAAGCGTGCCCGCCTATCGCCCGACGCGGCGTGGCGGCGGTGGCGCGCTGAAGGTGCTGTATTGGCAGGCCTCCACCCTGCTCAACCCGCATTTCGCCGTGGGCACCACCAACCAGGATTCGAGCCGCGTCTTCTACGAGCCGCTGGCCGGCTGGGCCGCCGATGGCACGCTGCATCCCATTCTCGCCGCCGAAATCCCCTCGCTGGAGAATGGCGGGCTGAGCGCCGATGGCCGCTCGGTCACCTGGAAGCTGAAGCGGGGCGTGAAATGGCATGACGGCCAGGATTTCTCGGCCGATGATGTGATCTTCAACTGGGAATATTCGCGCAATGCGGCCGTCGCGGCCGTCACCTCCGGCAGCTATCGCGATGTGAATGCGGTGAAGGTGGATGACCATACGGTGCGGGTGGAATTCGCCCAGCCGACGCCCTTCTGGGCCGATGCCTTCGTCGCCGCCACCGGCCAGTTGATCCCGAAGCATTTGTTCCAGGCCTTCAACGGCGCCAATTCGCGGGACGCGCCCACCAATCTGCGCCCCGTGGGCACCGGCCCCTACCGGTTCTCCAGCTTCCTGCCCGGTGACATGCTGCGTGGCGAGCTGAACCCCAATTACCACATGAACAATCGCCCCTTCTTCGACACGATCGAGGTCAAGGGTGGCGGCGATGCCGTCTCGGCCGCGCGTGCCGTGCTGCAGACGGGCGATTACGACTATGCCTGGAACCTCCAGGTCGAGGATGACCTGTTGAAGCGGCTCGAAGCTGCCAATCGCGGCCGGGTGAACATCGTGGAGGGCGGCGGGATCGAGTTCGTGCAGCTGAATGTGACGGACCCGAACCGGGAAGTGGATGGTGAGCGTTCGCATATCAGCACCACGCACCCCGCCTTCTCGGACCCCGCGGTGCGCCAGGCCATGGCGCTGCTGATTGACCGCAATGCGCTGGAGCAGTTCATCTATGGCCGGGGCGGCCCCGCCACGGCGAACTTCCTGAACAATCCGCCGCGCTTCACCTCCCCCAATATGCGCTGGGAATTCAGCATCCAGAAGGCCAATGAACTTCTGGATGCGGCAGGCTGGGTGCGTGGGCGGGATGGCATTCGCGCCAAGAACAATGTGCGGCTGCGCTTCATCTATCAGACCTCGGTGAACGCGCCGCGCCAGCGCACCCAGGCGGTGTACAAGCAGGCGGCGCAGCGGGCCGGCATCGACCTCGAGCTGAAGTCGGTCACGGCTTCGGTGTTCTTCTCCTCCGATGTGGCGAACCCGGACACCTTCACGAAATTCTACGCCGACATGCAGATGTACACGACGACGATGCCGCAGGCTGACCCGCAGCGCTTCATGAACCAGTATGTCTCCTGGGAGATGTCCACCCGCGCCAATTCCTGGCAGGGCCGCAACATCGTGCGCTGGAAGAACGACGAATACGACGCCGCCTTCCGCTCGGCCGAGAGCGAGATCGACCCCATCAAGCGCGCGGCGCTCTTCATCCGCATGAATGACCTGATCGTGGGCAGCAACCACATCATCCCGCTGGTGAAGCGGCCGACCGTCAGCGGCAGCCTGAACAATCTGCGCCATGTGCTGAGCGGCTGGGATGGCACCTTCTGGGCCATCCAGGATTGGTGGCGCGAGACCTGATCCCCTCGTGCTCCAGTATCTTTTTCGCCGGCTGCTGATCGCGATCCCGAGCTTGCTCGGGATCAGCGTGATCCTCTTCACCGTGCTGGCGCTGGCGCCGGGTGACCCGTTTGAGGAACTCGCCACCAACCCGGCGATCCCGCCCGAGGTGCGCATGGCGCTCCGCGCCAGCCTGGGCATCGATGACCCGGTGCATATCCGGTATTTTCGCTGGCTGACGGCCATGCTCCAGGGGAATTGGGGTTTTTCGTTTGTGAGCCGGGTGGATGTGGATCAGTTGATCCTCCAACGCCTGCCGGTGACGCTGGTGGTCATCGGTTTGTCGCAGGTGCTGGCGCTGGCGATTGCCCTGCCCGTTGGCATCATGGCGGCGACGCGGCCCTATTCGATCTTTGACCAGGTGGCGAATACCCTGGCCTTTGTCGGCTTCTCGCTGCCCACCTTCTTCACCGGGCTGTTGCTGATCCTGCTGTTTTCCATCCATCTCGACTGGCTGCCCTTCGTGTATCGGGCGCAGATTGACGCCAGCGGATGGCAGTGGTGGTGGCAGCATATCAAGCAATCCATCATGCCCATCATGGTGCTGGGCCTGTTCCAGGGCGCGGCCTGGACGCGCTTCGTGCGATCCGCCGTGCTGGATGTGGTGCGCCTTGATTACGTCACCACCGCGCGCGCCAAGGGCATTCCGGAGCGGCGGGTCATCAACCGCCATGTGGTGCGCAACGCGCTGATCCCCGTGGTGACGCTGGTGGCCCTGCAAATGCCGGCCGTGTTCGGCGGCGCCATCGTCACCGAGCAGATTTTCCGCGTCCCTGGCATCGGCTCCTTGCTGATTTCGGCTGTGCTGGCCAATGACACGCCGGTGATCATGGCCGTGACCTTCGTCTTCGCCTGCCTTGTCATCTTCTTCAACCTGCTCGCGGATGTGATCTATGGCTGGCTCGACCCCCGCATCAGCTACAATTAGCGGCAGCGCCCGATCCGCCGGGGCCACTTCCAGCCCCGGCGGTGAATCGGCCGCTCAGCAAGGGGCCGTCCGCCGCGCGCCCGCCACACCGACGGCCGAGGCCTGGCGGCGCTTCCGCAAGCACAAGCTTGCGGTGGTGAGCGCGGCTGTGCTGGCCCTGATGATCCTGGGCGTATTGTTCGGCCCGCTGCTCTGGACCGTGCCGATTGACGAGATTGATTTCACCGCCCGCTTGCAGGGGCCATCGCTCGCGCATCCCTTCGGCACGGATGATCTGGGCCAGGATTTGCTGGCGCGGGTGCTTTATGGCGGGCGGATTTCGCTGGCTGTCGGCTTCGCGGCCATGGGGGTGGCCGTCACGGTGGGCGTGCTGGTGGGCGCCATCGCCGGCATGTCCCGCGGGCCGGTGGATGTGGCGCTGATGTGGGTGACGGACCTGTTTCTTTCCCTGCCGCAACTGCCGCTGCTGCTGCTGATCATCTACCTGTTCCGCGATGCCCTGGCCGAGGTGGTGGGGCAGGAGCTGGGCGTCTTCATCATGATCGTGGCCGTCATCGGCCTGTTCAACTGGATGCAGGTGGCCCGCTTGGTGCGCGCGCAATTCTTCTCCCTGCGTGAGAAGGAGTTCGTCGAGGCCGCCCGCGCGCTCGGCGCCTCGCGCACGCGCATCGTGGTGCAGCACATTCTGCCCAACGCGCTGGGGCCGGTGATTGTCGCCGCCTCGATTGACGTGGCCGGCGCCATCCTCGCCGAATCCACCCTCTCCTTCCTGGGCCTTGGCTTCCCGCCCGATACACCCACCTGGGGGCGCCTGTTGTTCGATGCGAAGGACAATCTGGATTTCGCCCCGCATTGGGCGATCTTCCCGGGCCTCGCCATCTTCCTGACCGTGCTCACCATCAATTTCGTGGGCGATGGTTTGCGCGATGCGCTCGACCCCCGGCGTGTACAGTAATGGGGCGCGTGCAGTGACCGATGCCCCTCTGCTCGACATCTCGGGCCTGAAAGTCCACTTCAAGACGGATGACGGCATGGTCCGCGCCGTGGATGGCGTGGATATCTCCGTCAACCGCGGCGAGACCGTCTCCATCGTCGGTGAATCCGGCTGCGGCAAGACGGTCACCGCGATGACCGTGCTCAAGCTCATCGCCATGCCGCCGGGCCGCATCATGGCGGGGAAGATCCTCTTCGAGGGCCGTGACCTGGTGCCGATAGGCCTGGATGAGATGCGCGCCATCCGCTCCAAGCAGATCGGCATCGTCTTTCAGGAGCCGATGACCTCGCTCAATCCTGTCTATACCGTGGGCCAGCA
>CANHTE010000083.1 GCA_947462945.1 Acetobacteraceae bacterium | reverse complement strand
CATTGGCGAGCTAGTGGCGGAGGCGGACCGCCCACGCCTGCTCTATGCCCGCACCCCAGGCGCGCTGACCGCAACGATGGCGGCGGCGCTGCGCGAGGGCCTGGCCCCCGGCGCGCCCGCCATCACGCCCGCCGCAACGCGCGATCTCTGGCTCCACTGGCATGCCACCCTGCCCCGCCCGGCCACGCCAGCGGTCCACACGGCCCCGCCCCTCGTCTCCGTCTGTATGGCCGCCTTCAACCGGCATTCGCCACTGGCCCACGCCATCGCCTCCATCGAGCAGCAGGATTATCCGCGCCTCGAACTCATCCTGGTAGATGATGCCAGCACCGACGCCGCCACGCAGAATTTCCTGGAAGCGCTGCGGCCGCGCTTCACCGCGCGCGGCTGGAAGCTGCTGCGCAATGCGGCGAATTCCTGGCAGGGCGTCACCCGCCACCGGGCGGTGGAGGCCTCCGCAGGCGAATTCCTGCTTTTCATGGATGATGACAACGCGGCCTGGCCGGATGAGATCTCCACCTTTGTCCAGGCCGCGCCGCATTCGGGCGCCGATATCCTGACCTGCCAGATGCAGGGTTTTCGCGGCGCCGGCCCGCCGCCCCGCCACCGCAACACCCGCCCCATCGGCTGGATTCCGCTCGGTGCCTGCCCTTCGCTGGGCGTATTTCGCAATGGCTTTGGCGACGCCAACATGTTCATGCGCCGCACCGCCTGGGACCGCATGGGCGGCTTCACCCTGGACCGCGCCTATTTCGAGGATTGGGAGTTTCTCCAGGCCGCCGTACTGGCTGGCTTGCACCTCGAATGCCTGCCCGAGATTCTTTACTGCTACCGCATCTGGGAGGGCGCCCAGACTGCGGCGCATGACCCGGATTTCCTGTACCGCAGCCATGCCCGCGCCATGCGCCCCGCCCTCGCTGCCCTGCCCGAGGCGCTGCGACCGGCGATGCGTCTTGCCATCGAGCGTGAACTGGCCGGCCAACAAGCGCGGCGCGAGGCCTATTGGGCGCATGCACCGCACGTCACCCCAGCCCAAAGCGAGGTCTCCCGCCATCCGCCGAATGGCGCCGAAGCCATGCTGGCCACGGCTCATCAGGCGCTGGCTGCGGGCCAGGGCAGCACGGCCCGGCGATTGGCCGAGCAAGCCCTGCATATCGCCCCTGGCCATCCTGAAGCCACGCGTCTGCTGGCCCGCATTTTCGAAAGCCGCCCATGAAGCCCATCCGCGAAGCCCTCTCCCTCGCCTTGCCCTATTGGCGGGGGGAGGATCGCTGGGCGGCGCGCGGGTTGCTGGCCGTGGTCGTGGCGCTGAACCTGTCGCTGGTCGCGATGTCGGTCATCCTTTCCTACTGGAACCGGGAATTCTTCAATGCGCTGGAGGCCCGCGACGCCGCCGCTTTCTCCGCCCTGCTCTTCACCTGGCACGACACCGAGAGCGGCCGCATGCCTGGCTTTGTCTGGATCGCGGCCGCCTATATCGTCATCGCCGTCTATGCGATCTATCTGCGTCAGGCGCTGCAAATCCGCTGGCGCCGCTGGACGACCGAAAATCTCCTGGCCAATTGGCTGAGCCAACGCGCCTATTACCGCCTTTCCTTCAGCGGCTTCGGCGCCGACAACCCCGACCAGCGGCTGGCGGAAGACACCAAGCTTTTCGTGGATGAAACGCTGACCTTGGGCCTCGGCCTGATGCGCAGCGTGGTTACGCTGTTCTCCTTCCTGCTGGTGCTCTGGGCGCTTTCGGGGCCAGCGACGATCCTGGGCATCACCATCCCCGGCTACATGGTCTGGATCGCCATACTCTATGCGGTGCTCGGCACCTGGCTGGCGCATCTGATCGGCCGGCGGCTGACGCGGCTGAACTTCAACCAGCAGAAGGTGGAGGCGGATTTCCGCTACGCCCTGGTGCGCTTCCGTGACAGCACGGAGGGCGTGGCCCTGCATCGCGGCGAGGCGGAGGAGAGCGGCGCCCTCATCACCCGCTTCCGCGCGCTGATGGAAAACTGGTGGGCGCTGATGGTGGCAACCAAACGCCTGACCTTCTTCACCGCGGGCTATTCCCAGGTGGCGACGGTGTTTCCCTTCGTCGTTGCCGCGCCCGCCTTCTTCGCCGGGCGCATCCCGCTGGGCGGCCTGACCCAGACCGCCCAGGCCTTCGGCGAGGTGCAGGGCGCCCTCTCCTGGATCGTGGATAACTATGCCGGGCTGACCGAATGGCGAGCCACCGTCACGCGCCTCATTGGCTTCCGGGATGCGCTGGAAGCCGCCCGCGCCGCCGCACAATCCGGCGAGGGCCTGCGTGCCGAGCAAGGCACGCCCGGGATGATGCGCCTGAGCGATCTCAACCTGCGCCTGCCGGATGGCCGGGTGCTGCTGGACCACGCCGCGCTGGAATTGCGCGCGGGGGAGCGTGTGCTGCTGACCGGCGCCTCGGGCAGCGGGAAATCCACGCTATTCCGCGCTTTGGCAGGAATCTGGCCCTTTGGCAGCGGCAGCCTGAGCACCCCGCCGGGCGAAATCGCGCTGTTCCTGCCGCAGCGCCCCTATCTGCCGCTCGGCACGCTGCGCCGCGTGCTGTGCTACCCCGAGGCGGCCGGGCGTTTTTCCGAAGCGGAAATCCTGGCCGCGCTGGCGGATGCGGGCCTCTCCCACCTCGCGCCCCGGCTGGATGTGGAGGAGGCCTGGTCGCAATTGCTCTCCGGCGGAGAGCAGCAGCGCGTGGCCCTGGCCCGCGCCCTGCTCATCCGTCCCGCCTGGTTGTTCCTGGACGAAGCGACGGCGAGCCTCGATCCCGCCGCCGAACGCGCCTTGTATGAAACCCTGGCGGCGCGGCTGCCGGAGGCGATGATTTTCTCCATCGCGCACCGCCCCGCCGTGGCGGAGTATCACACGCGCCACATCACCCTGCGTGACGGCGCCCTGCATGGCTGAGCCGGAGCCTACCCGGCCCGCAGCACCCGCCCGGCCACCGCATCCAGCTTCGCCAGCATCGCGGGGTCCCGCTTCTCGGGCGCGGTGATGAGCGCATGGTCGAGCGCGCGGTCACAGCCGGCCGGGCAGGCCTCACGCTCCGTGCCGATGCGCGGGATCAGCGCCTTCACCAAGGCGCGCGCCTTGTCGGCGTTGGAGAACAGCACCTTTACCACCTGGTCCACCGTCACATGGTCATGATCGGGGTGCCAGCAGTCGAAATCCGTCACCATGGCGACGGAGGCGTAGCAAAGCTCCGCCTCGCGGGCGAGTTTGGCCTCGGGCATATTGGTCATGCCGATCACGTCGCAGCCCCATTGGCGATACAGCAGGCTCTCAGCCTTGGTGCTGAATTGCGGGCCTTCCATGACGAGGTAGGTGCCGCCGCGCGTCATCGGCAGGGCAAGCTCGGCCCCAGCCGCTTCGATGGCGTCTGACAGGCGCGGGCAGGTCGGGTGCGCCACGCTGACATGGGCCACGCAGCCTGGGCCAAAGAAGGATTTTTCCCGCGCGAAGGTGCGGTCAATGAACTGGTCCACAATGACGAAATGGCCCGGCGGGTAATCCTGCTTCAGCGAACCCACGGCCGAGAGCGAAATCACATCCGTGACGCCACTGCGCTTCAGCGCGTCGATATTGGCGCGGAAGTTCAGCGCCGAGGGCGGGTTGGGATGGCCACGGCCATGGCGCGGCAGGAAGACGCAGCGAATGCCGGCCAATGTGCCGAACAGCAGCGCATCCGAAGGCTCGCCCCAGGGGGTGGCGACGTGGCGCCACTCGCGATCCTCCAGCCCGTCAATATCGTAAAGGCCCGAGCCGCCGATCAGGCCGATGACGGGGGTGATGCTGGCAGTCATGAAAAAGCTCCGCAGGGTTGCGGGGGGCTTTTAGCGCAACTTGGCCCCGGCGGGCATCGGCCGGGGCGTGAAAGCTTCGTGCAACAAAAGCGGGGGGCATTACCCCGCGAAGGGATCACGCAACGCGATGGTGTCGTCACGGTCGGGCGAGGTGCTGAGCATCATCACCGGCGCTTCCACCAATTCCTCGATGCGGCGTACGTATTTCACCGCCTGGGCGGGCAATTGGCCGTAGTTGCGCGCACCGCGGGTGGAGCCAGCCCAGCCTTCCATCGTCTCGAAAACCGGCTCGCAGCGGGCCTGGGCGCGCATGGCGGCGGGCAGATGCTTCACCATGGCACCATCCACCCGATAGCCGACGCAGATTTTCAGTTCAGGCAGCCCGTCCAGCACGTCGAGCTTGGTGAGCACCAGGCCCTTCACGCCGCCGATCTTCACCGCCTGGCGCACCATCGCCGCATCGAACCAGCCGCAGCGGCGGGGACGGCCCGTCACCGTGCCGAATTCATGGCCGCGCTCCCCCAGCAGCTTGCCCGTCGCGTCATGCAGTTCCGAGGGGAAGGGGCCAGAGCCCACGCGCGTCGCATAGGCCTTGGCAATGCCGAGGACGAGACCCACCGCATCCGGCCCCACGCCGGCACCGGCCGCCGCACTGCCGGCGACGGTGTTGCTGCTGGTGACGTAGGGGTAGGTGCCGTGATCCACGTCCAGCATCACCGCCTGCGCGCCCTCGAACAACACGCGCTTGCCCTCGGCGCGGGCTGCATCCAGCCGCTCCCAAACCGGCTCGGCATAGGGCAGGAGCTGGGGGGCTAGGGCCAGCAGCGCATCCATCAGCGGTTGCTTCTCGAAGGGCGTAGCACCCAGGCCGCGCAGCAGGGAATTGTGATGCAGCAGGAGTTCATCCAGCTTCGCGGACAGCGTCTCGGGCTCGGCCAGGTCACACAGGCGAATGGCGCGGCGGCCCACCTTATCCTCATAGGCGGGGCCGATGCCGCGCCCGGTGGTGCCGATCTTGTCCTCGCCACGCGCGGCTTCACGCGCGCGGTCCAGTGCTGGGTGCAGCGGGAGGATCAGCGGCACATTATCCGCGATGCGCAGATTGTGCGGGCCAACATTCAAGCCCTGCCCGCGCACCTTGGCAATTTCGCCCAGCAGGGCATCAGGGTCCAGCACCACGCCATTGCCGATGACGCCCAGCTTGCCGCGCACCACGCCCGAGGGCAGCAGGCTCAGCTTATAGGTGGTCTCGCCCACCACCAGCGTATGCCCGGCATTATGCCCGCCCTGGAAACGCACGACGATATCGGCGCGGCTGGCCAGCCAGTCCACCACCTTGCCCTTGCCCTCGTCGCCCCATTGGGCGCCGATCACGGCGACATTGGCCATTATTCCGAACCTTTCTGAAGCAGCGGGGCGGCGTGGACGCCATCCCAGGAATGGGTGCAGCGCAGGGCAGCGGCCGCATCCTCGGCCGCAAGGGCCGCGACCGTGGCAAAGCCTTGGTCCCGCAGAGCCGCGCCGGCCTCGGCGGGCGTGCCCAACGGGAGGAAGCAGCGCGGGCGGGGTGCGGCCACCGGGGCGGCGCGCAGCACGGCGTCAGGATAGAGCGTCATGCCCGTCGCCGGTTCGTCATTGGCCGAAAGATAGCGTCCCCCCTTGGCCAATTCGCCCGACATGCCGGGGCCGAAAATCGTAAAGGCCACGCCCACATGATAGCGAAAGCCCCGGAACTCGATGGGGTCCAGCGTGATGCGCAGCCCCGGTGCGCGGGCGGCAATGGCCTCGATGATGCGGGCGGCGTTTTCGGCGATGGCGCGGGCGGCCTCGGGCAAATCGGCCTCACGCAGCACCTTGAGCGCCTGAGGCGCGAGGCCGGCGGCGGCCAGCAGGCGCGGCAGCAGCAGCGCCACGGGGCCGGCGCCCTCGGCCAGGGCCGCCACGGCGGCAGCGTCCTTGCGGTCCAGCGCATGGATCAACCGTGCGGAGAGTTGTTCATCGAGGCCGGCCGCGGCCAGCAACGCCTGCGCCATGCGGGGCAGCGTCACATCCAGGGTGATGCCCGTGACGCCCACCCGGGCCAGCGCCTCGGCCGCCACCAGGGCCACTTCCGCATCGGCCTCGGGCGCCGCGCCGCCGATGAGTTCCACACCTGCCTGGGCCAATTGGCGGGAGGGGGCGAGCTCGCTGCCGCGCACGCGCAGCACCTGGCCGGCATAACACAGCCGCAAGGGCCGGGCCTGAAGGCCGAGCCGCGTGGCGGCAATGCGGGCCACCTGCGGGGTGGTATCGGCCCGCAGCCCCATCATGCGCTGGCTGACGGGGTCCATCAGGCGGAAGGTCTGCTCGGCCACGGCAGCGCCGGAGCCACCCAGAAGGCCTTCCTCGAATTCCAGCAAGGGCGGCTTCACGCGCTCAAAGCCGTGGCGGGCGAAGCCCTCCATCAGGGCTTCGACGAGCACGGCTTCCCGCTCCGCCTGGGGCGGCAGCAGGTCCATCAGCCCGGCCGGCAGCAGGCCGGGCGGTGAGTTCGGGGTGGTTCCATCGTTCATGCGGTTGCGATGTGTGGCAGGGGGGATGCGCCTGGGCAAGATGCGGGGGCGGCATGGGTG
>CANHTE010000082.1 GCA_947462945.1 Acetobacteraceae bacterium | reverse complement strand
CTGGCGAACCACCTTGACATCGAAGCCGGCGGATTTCGCCTCGGCGTAGATGTCCTTGATGTCCTCGCCCAGCGCCTTGCGCTCCTCCTCCAGCCGCTCGATGCGGTCCACGATGGAGCGAAGCCGGTCGGCCGCGATGCCGCCCGTGTCGGAATCGGGGGCATCGGCCTGGCGCTTGCGGCTGGCTTTGGCCTCTCGGGCCTGGTCGTCGTCGCTATCTGACATGGTCTCTCTCGGATGCATCAACAGGCCGAGGGAGGTAGCGCCTCTACCCGTGCTTGGCCATGGCCGTGCCGAAGGCGGCCTTCTGTTCGGCACTGGCTTCCTTCTGGTGGGCCGCCTGCCAGGCCTTGTAGTCCATGCCGTAGATGATCTCACGCGCGGCGGGGGTTTCCAGCGCTGTGCCGGCATCGGCCGCGGCTTCCTGATACCAGCGGCTGACGCAATTCCGGCAGAAGCCCGTCAGGTTCATCATGTCAATATTCTGCACATCCGAACGCTCCCGCAGATGCGCGACCAGTTTGCGGAAGGCGGCGGCCTCGATGCGGTCCCGCGTGGCGGGGTCGGCGTCGAGGGGGAGTTGGGCTTCGGGCTGCGGGATCGGCATGACGGTGCTCCTTTTTCCAACAATGCGCCTGGGCCTGGCGGGCTTCAAGCATGCTGGCGCAAGCCGAAGCGAAACGCGTATGGTTTGCGGATGGATTGACCGAGGGCGCCATCAGGGTAAGCAGCGCGTAACCGGGGCTTCCATCTCGATGACGTGACGCCACGAAGGAGAATTCCATGCTGCGCCTGATCCTGGCCACCCTGCTGCTGGCACCCCTGGGCGCCGCCGCACAATCCAGCCGCCCCCCGGCCGCACAATCCCCGGCCGCACCCCCGACCGCCCCGGACACGACAGGCGTTCCCAGCTGCAATGAGCAGGTGCGCGCCTGGCAGGCCTGCATCGCCGCCTCGAACAAAACCACGCCCGAGAAAAACACCGCCTATGCCGAGGTGAACCGCTTCATCAATGATGTCCGCAACGCCACCGGGCAGAATCGCACTGGTCTGGCGCAGGCCTGCGTGCGGACCAGCGCCGGCTATCGCCGGATGCTGGCCGAAGGCGCCTGCGCGCGTGGGCAGACCGGGCTGTATGATGATCTGCGGCAATCCAGCACGCCGGCCCCGGCGCTGCGCCGCTGATCATCCGGTGCCCTTTAAACGGCGCTGACCTTCACCTTCTTGCCCTCATCCGCCGCCCGCCAGAGATACCAGGCGGCCAAGCTGCGCCATGGCTTCCAGGCCTCGCCGATCGCGGCCAATTCCTTGGGCTTGGGTTGCAGCTCCAGCCCATTCAGCAGCCGCCAGCCTTCGCGCACGCCGAAATCATCCACGGGCAGGATGTCGGTGCGGCCCAGGGTGAAGATCAGCAGCATCTCCACCGTCCATCGGCCCACGCCGCGAATGGTGACCAGACGCTCGATCAGGGCCGCATCGGTCAGGCTTGAGGCTTCCTCGAGGTTCGGCACCAGGCCTTCGCGGGTTTTTGCCGCGATGTCCTGGATGGCCAGCACCTTGGAGCCGGAGAACCCGCAGCCCCGCAGCGCCTCGGGCGGCAGGGCCAGGACGAATTCCGCCGGGGGAAACTCCTCGCCCTCATGCAGAGCGCAAAAGCGGTTCAGCATCGCCTCGGCCGCGCGGCCATGCACCTGCTGATGCGCGATGGCACGCACCAGCGCCTCATAGGGTTCACGCTGCAAGGGCACGAGGGTGCAGGGGCCGATCCGCTTGAGCAGCGGGCGAAGCTGCTTGTCACGCAGCAGCTGGCGTTCGGCGATCTGCCAGTCGGACATGGTTACCTCATGAAAACGAGAGCAAGCGTGCCGAACAGCATCACCAGCGCCATGGAAGGAAGCATCAGCCGCCAGACTTGCACGGGGCGCGTGCCATCGGCGAGCAGGGCGCAGAGCATGGCGGTGCCGGCGATGCTCATCCCCGCCCCCGCCGCGCCGGCGAAATTGTGCAGCGCGGGGGCCAGCAGCACGGGCAGCCCCAGCACCTGCCCCAGTGCGGCCTGCACCGGCATGAGCGCGGCATTGGCGCCCACATTGCTGCCGGTGATCATGCCGGCGGCGAAGCCCAGCGGCGTGATGGCATAGGCGGCAAGATCGCCCTTGCCCTCGGTCAGCGCATTGGCCAGCGCGAGGGCGATGCCACTCCCGGCCAGCCAGCGCCCGAGCGTGACGTAGAGCAGCATGGCCAGTGCCGGTTTCTGCGCCCGCCGCAGCGCCGCCAGGCCGCGCGGCCGCCCATCGGCACGGGCCAGCAAAAGCCCGGCCGAGACCACCCAGAGCACCACCGCCACATGGGTGATGGGGAAGGCCGGCAATTCGGCAAAGGGCCGCAGGGCCGGCGGGTTTGGCACCAGCCGCGCGGCCAGCAGGCAAAGCGTCAGCACGAGGTAAGGCCAGCTCATGCGCAGCGCGGCCATGAGGTCCCGCGGCGGATCGGCCCGCCAGAGCGCCCAGATGGTGACGCCACCCGAGGCGACCACGCCGATCACCTCGAAGGGAAAAATCCGGTGCAGCGCCACCAGCAGCACGCCCAGCACGCCCAGCATCAGCGCCTGCATGGCCTTCTCGCGCCCGCTCACCACCACGCCGGCGCGGGATTGCAGCCACCACATGACGGGAGCGAGGGCGATGATCCAGCCGGCATTGGGCCAGGCGGTCCATGCCACCGCCGCCTGCGCCGGCACGCCCGCCAGCACCGCGCCGAGTGCGGTGCCGGGGCCCAGGCCCCCCCATGGCACCATGACCAGCGCCTGGAGCGACAGCGCCACCGCCACCGCCCCGCCAATCCCCATGGCGCGCAAGGCGGCCAGCGCGAACACCGCCCCGACGGCGAAACCGGTCACGGATTCCAGGAAGCAGCCCATGGGCAGCGTGACCGCGAAGATGCGCGCGGCATTGGCCTCCCGCGCCGCGCCATCGGCCGTGGGCTGCACGGCGGCGTGAAACAGCAACCCGCCCGCCACCACCGCCATGGGCTGCAGCGCCAGATAGGCGGCGCGCAGCGTCTCGCTGCCCAGGAAGGCGGCCAGCGTCGTGCCCTCGGGCAGGCTGGCGGCGATGGCGGGGATGGCCAGCGCCAGCGCCACGCCGCAGGCCGCAAGAGGGCCCGCCAGGCCGCTGCCCAGCAGGGCGAGCAGCACCATCAGCGGCGCCGCCTGAAGCAACAGCATCACCGTCTGCGCGCCTCGCTGATGGTGATGACGAGCGCGCCACTGAGGATGATCAGCGCGCCCAGCCAGGTCCAGCCATCCGGCACCTCGCCGAACAACACCCAGCCGAAGGCGGCGATCACCACCAGGCGCAGATACTGGAAGGGCGCCACGGCGCTGGCCTCCCCCGCGCGCAGGGCCTCGGTCACCAGCCAGATGATACCCGGCGTCACCAGGCCGAAGACGAGCAGGATCAGCGCATCACCCAGGCCGATGGGCTGCCAGAGGGCGATGGCGAAGGGCGCGACGCAAAGGCTGGTGATCATCCCCACCCAGGCCAGCACCGTCTGGGTGCTTTCGGTGCGTGACAGGCTGCGCGAGGTGAGGGTGATGCCGCACCAGGCGATGGCGGCCGCCAGCGCCACCAGCGCGCCGAGCAGCGGGATATCGGTGCCCGGGCGCAGCATCACGGCAATCCCGATGAAGCCCAGCAGCGTGCCCGCCCAGCGCGCCGCGCCCACCCGCTCACCCAGCACCGGCCCGGCCAGCATGGTGGTGAACATCACATTGGTGAAGGAGAGGACGGTGGCGGTTGTCAGGTCCAGAAAGGCAAAAGAGAGAAAGTAGAAGCCCCAGGTGGCAGCCGAGCACGCACCGCGCAGCAGATGCATCCCGGCCCGCCGGGTGCGGAACACCGCCAGGCCGCCCGCCAGGATCAGCGGCAAGACCCAAATGAGCTGCCCCACCGAGCGCGCGAAAAGCTGCGTGGTGACGGGAATGCCGCGATCACTCATCCAGCGGATGAACAGCGCCTCCAGCGCGAACAGCACCCCGCCGAGCGACATCAGGATCGCGCCCCGCAGATTGCCGGGCAGAGCGTGGAAGCGCGTTCTCATGATGGGATGGTGCGGCGGTCCCGCTTGCGAGGCAACGTCCATGGGCGCATTTTCACCCGCAAAGAGGGAGATGGTCCATGCCGGCTTACGATGCCGCAGTGGCGCAATGGCGCAACGACCCCGAGGACTATTGGCTGAGAGCCGCCCAGGGCCTCGACTGGACACGCCCGCCCAGCCTGGCGCTGGACGCAAGCCAGGGCCTGTTTGGCCGCTGGTTCGCCGATGGGGTGCTGAACACCTGCCACAATGCGCTGGACCGCCATGTGGCCGCAGGGCGCGGCGCACAGACCGCCATTCTGTATGACAGCCCCATCACCGGCACCCAGCAGCGTATCACCTACACCGAGATGCGGGACCGCACGGCGCGGCTGGCGGGCGCGCTGGCCGCGCGCGGCATCACCAAGGGCGACCGCGTGATCATCTACATGCCCATGGTGCCCGAGGCCGCCATCGCCATGCTGGCCTGCGCGCGGCTGGGCGCCATCCATTCCGTGGTGTTCGGCGGCTTTGCGGCGGCGGAACTTGCCGCGCGCATCAATGACGCCACGCCCAAGGCGGTGATCAGCGCCAGCTGCGGCCTCGAGCCCGGGCGCGTCATCGCCTATAAGCCGCTGCTGGATGCGGCCATCGGCATCGCCGCGCATAAGCCCGGTTTCTGCCTGGTTCTGCAGCGGCCGCAACAGGCCTGCATGATGATCGAGGGCCGCGATTTCGACTATGCGGCCGAGGAAGCCGCCGGCCCGCCGCAGCCTTGCGTGGATGTGGCAGCGACGGACCCGCTCTACATCCTCTACACCAGCGGCACGACGGGAAAGCCCAAGGGCATTGTGCGGGACAATGGCGGCCATGCGGTGGCGCTGCACCACTCCATGTCCATGATCTACGGCATGGCGCCGGGCGATGTGTATTGGGCGGCCAGCGATGTCGGCTGGGTGGTTGGCCATTCCTACATCGTCTATGCGCCGCTGCTGGCGGGCTGCACCACCATCCTCTTCGAGGGCAAGCCGGTGGGCACGCCGGATGCCGGCACCTTCTGGCGCGTCTGTGCCGAGCATGGGGTGAAGCTGCTGTTTACCGCGCCGACCGCCATCCGCGCCATCCGCAAGGAAGACCCCGAGGCAGCGCTGATGCGGCCTTACGACCTCTCGAAGCTGGAGGCGCTGTATCTGGCGGGTGAGCGCTGTGATCCGCCCACGGCCCTCTGGGCCATGGAGAAGCTGGGCATCCCCGTGGTGGACCACTGGTGGCAGACCGAGACGGGCTGGCCCATCACCGCCGGCTTTCGCGGCTTTGGCCTGTTCGAGCCACGGCCCGGTTCGGGCGGCAAGCCCACGCCGGGCTTCGATGTGCGCGCGCTGGATTCCGAGGGCCGTGAAGTCCCGCGCGGCGAGAATGGCGCGCTGGTGGTGAAGCTGCCTTTGCCGCCCGGCTGCGCGCCCACGCTGTGGAATGCCGAGCAGCGTTACCGGGAGGCCTATCTCTCCACCTTCCCCGGTTTCTATGACAGCTCCGACGCCGGGATGGTGGATGCGGAGGGCTTCGTCTGGGTGATGGGCCGCACGGATGACATCATCAATGTGGCGGGCCACCGGCTTTCCACCGGTGCGATGGAGGAAGTGCTGGCCGCGCATCCGGATGTGGCGGAATGCGCGGTGGTGGGCATCGCCGATGCGCTGAAGGGCCAGGCGCCGCTCGGCCTCGTCGTGCTCAAGGCCGGCGCGGCACGGGACCCTGACGAGGTGGCGCGCGAATTGGTGAAGCTGGTGCGCGAGCGGATCGGGCCGGTTGCGGCCTTCAAGGAAGCCCGCGTGGTGCAGCGGCTGCCCAAGACGCGCTCCGGAAAGATTTTGCGCGCGACCATCCGGAAAATCGCCGATGGGGAAACCTATGCCGTGCCGCCAACGATTGATGATCCGATGATCCTGGAAGAAATCGCGGGAGTGCTGGGGCGATGATCCTTACCGAACGGCACAATGATGGCGTGGCGCTGATCACGCTGGACCGCCCGGCCGCGCGCAATGCGCTGAGCATCGCCCTGCTGGAAGCGCTGCGTGATGCGCTGCACGCGGCCGAGGATGCGCGCTGCATCGTGCTGGCCGCGCATGGCCCGGCCTTTTCCGCCGGGCATGATCTGCGCGAACTCACCGCCGCGCGCGCCGCGCCGGATGGCGGCTGCGATTTTTTTGCCCGCACCATGGCCTTGTGCAGCGAGGTCATGCAGCAGGTGGTGAACCACCCGGTGCCGGTGATCGCCGCCGTGGAGGGCATTGCCACCGCCGCCGGCTGCCAGCTGGTGGCCAGTTGCGACATGGCCGTGGCCACGCCCGCCAGCAAATTCTGCACGCCCGGCGTGGAT
>CANHTE010000081.1 GCA_947462945.1 Acetobacteraceae bacterium | reverse complement strand
TCGCCAAACAGGTCCTTCCAGGCCAGCTTGCCATGCTGCGACTGGGCCAGGGCCAGCATGGCTACCGCACCCGGCACGCCGGTTGAGCGCCCACTCAAGACCGCCTCAGCATAGCCCAGGGACTTAACCGCGCCCGTATCCGTGGTTTGCAGAAAAAGGTCAGGCCTAGCGCCCGCTGGCGCAATCTCGCGCCCGTCATAGGCGGTCACGGCCCGGGTCCTGGCGTCATAATAGACCATAAAGGCCCCGCCCCCGAGGCCAGAGCTTTGCGGCTCAACCAGGCCCAGCACGGCCTGGACCGCCACAGCGGCATCGACGGCCGAACCGCCGCGTTTGAGCACGCCAAGCCCAGCCTCGACAGCCAAGGGATTGGCCGCGGCGATCATGGCATGGGGGGCTAGGGCCTTGGCCGGTTCAGCGGCCGGTGCTGGCGCGGCCTGGAACCAAAGGGCGGCGACAAGGCTAAGGCTGAAAGCCGTGCTTCGAAAAACCCGCTGCATAATTTGCTGCACTCCCAGCCAAACCCCAAGGCCGACCAGCTTAACCCCGCCCAGCCAGACCGCCACCCCTTAAGAGATCCGAAAAACCCAAATTCGTGGCTTGCTATCGGATCGCCATGCGACTAGTTTCCGCCACCTTGCCTTTAGGCAATAGCGCGCCCGTAGCTCAGCTGGATAGAGCATCAGACTACGAATCTGAGGGTCGGACGTTCGAATCGTTCCGGGCGCGCCAATTCAGGACAGAACTCTGAACACCGGCTACGCCGGGTTTTCCGCCTGAAGCGGCGACCAGGGTGCGTAGGAGTTCCGACTTCGATCCCATGATGCGGACTTCCTTGTCCGCAACCTCGATGCGCTGGGCCAGCGCCCGCAGGTGGTCGCGGCGGTAGCCGCCGCCATCCAACCGGATGCGCTCGCGAGCGGCGCGCGCGAAGGTTGTGACCATATCGGGGCTGACAGCCCGATTGCCGGCGTGGTCGAGTGCGGCCTGGGCACGCTCGGCGTCCGCGCTGGCCTGCTCCCGAATCGCCTTGAGCCCCGCGATACGTTCTTTCAGGCCGGGCGCGTCGAAATCGGCGACGCCAGACTCGATGGCGTCAAAGAGCCGGTTTAGCCGCTGGTCTGTTTCGGTGATCCGCTTGTGTAGTTCGGCCAGATGGTTGCGACGGCGTTCTGTGCGTTCCTGGCGACGGTCGAGGACGCTGGCGAGGACGGCTTCCAGCCGCTCGGGCTGGAGCAGGCGGTCTTCCAGGTGGCTCGCGACCAGTTGGTCGAGCCGCTCCATCGGGATCGAGCGGCCCTCGCAACCGGTCTTGCCCTGCCGGGCCTGGGTCGAGAAGGTGTAGTAGCGATAAACGCCGCCAGCGCTGCCCTTGCCGGTCCTGAGCGTCATCGCGCCTCCGCACTTGGCGCAGAAGCAGATGCCGGTAAGGAGGGTGGGACCGCTGGTAACTCGGGCAGGGGTCAGTCGGGGATCCCGGGCCTTGAGCCGGGCCTGCACTGTGTCGAAGGTCTCGCGGTCGATCAGCGGCGAGCAGGCCATGATCGCCACCTCGCTCTCGGGCTTCTTCTCCCGGTCCTTGTGGGAGCGGGTGTTGAACCTATGCTCACCGATGTAGGTTGTGCGGGTGAGAATCTGATGGATCGAAGCCAGCCCCCAGCGCCCGCCGTCACGGGTGAAGATGCGCCGTTCGTTGAGATGGCAGGTGATCGCCTTGACGCCCATCGGTCCCTTCACACCGTCGCCCTCAAGGAACAGGCGGTAGATCAGCCGCACCGTATCGGCGTGCAGCGGGTCGATCTCCAGCTTCTTCTTGGTCTTCGATCCGCGCTGCTCGGCGGCGACGATGCGATAGCCGATCGGCGGTAGTGCCCCGTTCCAGAAGCCTTGCCGGGCGTTCTCGTTCATCGCCCGCAGGACGTGCTTGGCGTTCTCCTTGGACTGGTATTCATCGAACAGCGCCATGATCTGCCGCATCATAACGTGCATGGGGTCGTCGCCCATTTCCTGGGTGATGGAGACGAGCTTGACGCCGTTCTTGGCGAGCTTGCGGACGTAGAACTCCATGTCGAAGGCGTCGCGGAAGAAGCGGCTGAACGAGTGGACGATCACCACGTCGAAGGGCGCGGGCTTGGACGTGCCCGCCTCAATCATCCGTTGGAACTCGGGACGACGGTCATTGGTGGCGGTTGCGCCAGGCTCGACAAAGGTCTCGACCAGCTCGTAGCGGCGTGAAGCGCACCAAGCTTCGCCCTGCCGCTTCTGGTCGGGGATGGAGACATTGTGCTCGGCCTGCCGCGCCGTTGAGACGCGCAGATAAAGGGCGGCGCGCAACGGCATCGTCATGGCGTCTGTCTCCTTCTCACCTCATCGGCACGGCCCGAACAACTCATCGAAGAGATCGCCGAACCATGCCTCGAACACGTCCACCTCGGCCTCGGTGACAGGCACGCGCTCCGGCCAGTCGTCAGTGACGGTCCAGGTCGATAGGTCGCGCTTCGGCGGCCGGCCCGTAAACGGCCAGGGTTGACCGAGCAATGCTTCAAGTTGCTCGGATGCGCTCGGGGGGCGTTCTTTGCGAGGTCTGGCCATTGGTCCAGAATCGGCGAACGAGGCCCTTCAAAGAATAGCCTTTTTCTACGCCGGAAGCCTCCGCGCGCCATGGCGTAAAAAGACTTGCGCGCGGCGGCGCGGGGCTGAAACGGCGTAGGGGCGACGGCGGTCATCATGGCGATACCAGGCTCAACGCCGTCGCCACCGGCAGATAGAGGGTGCGTGGCCGTTGCACCAAGGGCGCGAAGCCGAAGGCCATGTAGAAGGCGGCCGCACTGTCGTCGATCGCGTCGGCGAAAATGGCGTGGGCGCCGATCGGGGCTGTGGCGACGGTCTTGATGGCGTCAAACAGCAAGACTTCTCCGATCCCTTGTCCGGCATAGTCGCTATGGCGGCCAAGCCAGCCGATCAGCACCGCCGGAACGGTCGGGTAGCGCGGCAGTTTCTTCGCCAGCGGCTCGGGAACCTCGGTCAACGGCACGTTGCTGGAGGACAGCGTGTAGAAGCCCGCCACCCGGTCCGTCGCGATCTCCCTGGCGACGAAACAGGTGGCGTATTTCCGCTTCACGTCCTGGGAGACGGTCTCACGAAAATAGCTGTCGATCCGGTCGTTGCCGCAGGTGAAGTCATCCCGCTTGTGCGCCTTCGCCAGCGGCTCGATGGCGAAGCGGACGTTCACCGGCGCTCGATCAGCTCAGCATGGCGCTTCGCCGCGCGGGCCAGCCGCGCGTTCGGCTCCGGCGGATTGATCAGTGCTTCAGCGAAGCGGATTTGGTCCTCGCGCGCCAGGCGCATGATGTCGGCGTCCTCGACGACGCGGCGGGCGTCCTCGCCGGCGGTGGAGATGAGGTAGCCGGTCAGGGTCATGCCGCGCAGGCGGGCGGCGCGCTGCATCTGGTCGTAGACCTGCACGGGGACGCGCGCTTCCAGTCGGGCAGTCTCGGCTTCGATTTGGGGCTTGGGCATGGGGGCCTCCTTCGGCTCCATCATATACGGCATAATGCCGTATTGATCAAGGCGCTTCACAGCCCGAGTCCGATCTGCCGCTTGCGGCTGAAGCTCCACTCGATGCCACCGTCGTCGCGACGGACACCGCTGATGTGCTGGTCGAGACGCTTTTCCAGAACGGGCTGCCAGGGCACGAGCTGGAAGCCCAGTCCGTCCTCGATCATGGCGAAGCGCCCGCTGGCGAGATTGGCGACGCCCGCCAGCCGGCCGGATACATATTCGCCGGGCCCAGACGGGCTGTAGGTCAACCCGCGCTCGGCGGCCATCTCTTTGCCGACTCGGTCGATCTCCTGGCGCTCCAGCGCGGCGACCGTGCGCCGGGGAATGGAAATGAGACCGTCCTTCACGCTGGCATGGCCCATTTCGACGAGCCGCGCGGCGCGCCGGTCGAGCGCGGCGTTCACCTCCTGGCCGAAGCCGGTTCCGGCAAGGGGCAGATGGTCTTTCGCAACCAGCTCACGGTCGAGCCAGGTCGCCCCGTCGCTGCCCACCTGCCGGTCGAGGTCGAGCGTGGACAATGTGCGAATGCCGAAATCCTTGGGCCGGCCGGGGGCGTCATAGGCGATGCCCCGCTCGGCGATGTCGCGGGGGATTTTCCAATGGTCGGCGTCGATGCGCTCGACGTGCCCGGCGCGGCGCAAGGTTTCCAGCCGGCGGATATGGGAGCGAATAAAGGCGTCGGGGTCGCCGTGGCGCTGCTCGATGATGTCCCGCGTCGCTTCCAGATGAACGCTCGGCTGGTAGATGCCGCCATTGGCCTCCGCCATGATCTGGATGTTGACATCCGCCGGCCGGGGCTCGGCCTTGGTCGGCGCCGGATCGAGCGCGACGATATGGCCGCGTCTGATCTCGTCCAGGCGGGTGGCGTCCGCAATCTCGACATAGTGGGTGCGCCCGTCCACGCCATCGATGACGAGGTGCAACCGGTCGCCCATCTCGTCGCCGGCCAAGCCCTTGGAGAGCACGCGGCCCACGATCGGCTCGGTGATCTGCTTGCCGTGGGTCGCATATTGCGCTGGGGCGCGTTCGTCGGCGAGGCCGTGGTCGGCGAGCGCTCGGTGCATGGTCTTGATGATATCGCCGCGCTCGCCTAGTTCGCGCAAAGTGGGCTCGGCCTGTGCTGAGATGGACCAGCGGCCAACCTCCACCTCGGTCGCCAGCCCCAAGCTCTCCAGCCTGCGGGCGCGGGCGATGAGCAGCGCCCGGTTCCGCCGCGCCGTCTCCAGCATGTCCTGGTCGGGGCGCAGATCGGCGAACGTGTGGCTCGCCTCCTGTTCGGCGATCAGCATACGGTCAAGGCGAGTGAAGCGCTCGGCGTCCACCTCGCGCTCAAGCTGGCGGCTGACCTCCTGTTCGGTCTGCCGGCCAAGCTCCAGCGTGACGATCTCGCTGGCCCGTTCGCGGATGCCGTGGGCGATATAGTCGCCGGCGATGTTGAGGATGCGGCCGTCGTCCATGACGCCACGCACCAGGATGTGAGTATGGGGATGGCCGGTGTTGTGGTGATCAACCGCGATCCAGTCTAGCTTGGTGCCGAGGTCCGTCTCCATTGCCTTCATCAGCTCACGGGTGGTCTCCCGCAAGTCGGCCAGTTCTTCGCCTTCCTCGGCGGAGACGATGAAGCGGAACTGGTGGCGGTCGTCGCGGCCCCGGTCGAGGAAGGCGCGGCCATCCAAGGCGTCGCGCTCGGCCGAATAGACCTGTCCCTTCTCACCGTCGCGGTTGACCCCATCGCGCTCCAGATAGCGCAGGTGGGCGTCCACCGCCTTGCCGCTGGCAAATCGGCGGCCCCGAACAGCGCCGCGCTGCGGGTTGAGCTTCACGATCCGGGCTTTCACCGTGACGCGCCGGGAGCGGGTCCGCACACCGTTCGCATCCCGGCTCCACGCGCTCCGACCCTTCAGGGCGGCTGAGGCTGTCGCACCCCGGCCGCGCGCATTGAACCGGCCGCTTCCCTTCCCGGCCGAGCCCAGCCGATTGGGGTCGCCGCCAGCGCGGCGGATAGCCTGATGCACCTCGGCCAGGAAGATCTTCGGGCGCGGCCGGATGGCGCGCGTGGTACGCCCGCCAACACGGTCGGAGACCCGGCCGGGACGGATGCGAAAATTGTCTTCGTCGTTCGCCATGAAGTGACGATTGGAAAATCAAACGGCCGACACAAGGTCGAAAATGACGGCGTAGTGCTGTAGCGTAGAAATACTTGCTACAGCGTAGAAACGGCGTAGCCGCACACGGCGCACATCGCGGGTGCAATACAAAACAGCATTGAAAATATTGCAGAAATCGACTTCTCCGACGCCGCCGCACCTCGCGTCTTCAGCGACAAGCTACCAAAAAATAATGTGCAGACAAACACTTAGGAACGAAGTTCCGGCAGCGAGGCAACTCGCTTTATCTTGCCCTCCTATTCGCACTCTTTATCGGGGCTCACTTCGAACTCAGATAACACCCATGCCCCAGAATCAAACCGCAAACACGCCATGGCCAAGACTTGGACCTTAATCTGTCCGTTATGATCATTTACGCGCCACTTCAGCCATGTAACATCCAGGCCGACCAAGATACTCGACTGGAAATCCGATGCCTCTCTTGCTGATCGATCACACGCCAGGCGCCCTGTCTGCTGGCCATCGCCAGGTCTTTGTCGAGGCGGTCACCGACGCTGCATGCGCGGCCGAAAGTTTACCTGGAGACCGGGCCGCCAGGCAGAGATGCATCGTCATCCTGAGGGAGCTCGCCCCGGGCCAGATTTATTGGGGTGGCGCGCAAGCGGACCAGGCCGTGCGTGGTTTCTTCGCCACCTTCTACGCCAGCGCTGGCGTCTTGGACGCGGCGCGCCGGGAGGCGTTCGTCAGGGCTTTCGACGTCGCGGCGCAGGCCGAAGACGATCAACGTCTGACGATCACGTCC
>CANHTE010000080.1 GCA_947462945.1 Acetobacteraceae bacterium | reverse complement strand
GGGGCGGGCGGCGCGCTGGGACACGCGCTGCTCCAGCTCGCGGTAGCTTTTGAGCAGGGCTTCCACGCGCAGTTCACCGCGCTCCGCATCCCAGAATTTTTCGGGCACCTCCGCCGGGCGGGCGCCCAAGGTGGTGGTGGGTGTGTTGGTGGGCGGGCTGACCAATGCGGTGTCGAGCAGATTATCGGGCATGTTCGGGTTCACTCCGGTTGAGCCGAGGGGGAGAGCACGGGGGTGAGAATGTCGTGGGGTGCGCCCAGGGTGCGGGCCAGCCAGCGGGCGGCGGCGGGCGCATCCACCTGGGCGGCGGCGGCCTCGCCCATTTTGGCAATGGCGTCGAGGAAGAGCAGCGTATTCGCCGCATCGGCGCGGCCCTGCACGCGGGCCAGCGGGCTTTCATAGCGCAGCGCCACGCGGCCCTGATCCAGCAGGAGGGGCGGCACCTCCCCACGCCGCGCGAGAATGGCGAGGCTGCGGGCGATGAGCGGCGTCAGCAATTCCGTCTGCAATCTTCCATAGGTGGCGCCCAGCAGCCGCGCGGTTTCCGCGCTGCGTTCCAGCACCTCCGTCGCCGTCATGCGCTGGTCCCGCGCGACACCCAGCCGGTCCGCCAGGAGCGCCGTGCGGATGCGGGCGCGCAGGTCATTGAGCACGAGTTGCGAGACGTCGAAATTGCCCGGTGCGGCCAGGGGCGTGAGGCCCGCGCTGCCCGGCGCCTTGGGAATGATGGCGCCTGGCGTCAGCTGCACGGTGGCGGGATTCAGCACCCCATCATCCTCGGCCTGCCAGATGCCGGTGACGGCGATGGAGGCATTCTTCAGCACGAGTTCCACCACACGGTTTGCCGTGCGGATGTCAGGCAGGGCCTTGATGACGGGGCCTCGGCCATAGGTCTCACCGGGCGCCTTCAGCCAGCGAAAGGCGATGAAGGGGGCATCGGCGAAGCGGCCCTGCGCCACGAAGATCGGCGCCTTCAGGCCATCGGCGTCGAATACGGCGGCGTAGCGATGGCCGGAGCCATCGGGCCAGACCGCTTCGATCAGGCGGTGCCTCACGGGGTTGGGTGCATCCGCCTCACGGGCCGCGTCCCGCTGCATGGCGGCGGGGATTTCAGCGAAGGGAAAGCGGCGGAGCATCTCGGCCGTCGTCATCCGCGCTTCGCGAAACACAGTGTCGAGCCGCCCGCTCGGTCCTTCCTCCAGGATCGCGCTGCGGACCGGCACGGCGGAAAAGCGCAGGGCCGAGGTCTCGCCCGGGGGCGCTTCCTCGACCAGCATGATGCCCGTGCCGGTGATCACCAGGTCGAGAAAGGCCTGGTGCATTTCCACCGCGAAGTTGGAGCGATCGAGCTGCGCCCCGAGCGTCTCGGCGGTGGCCTCCAGGGCGGCGGCCAGCCCCGCGTCATTTTCAGGGGTGGGGGTGCGGGCGGGGGCCAGGCCGAACCAGCGGGACCAGGGCGGCGTCAGTTCCGCGAGGAGTGAGGCGGCCAGTTGTTCGGCCGCATCGGCGGCGGTTGCGTCGTAAAGGCTGGCTGCCTCGTGCGGGGCGGGCAACACATGGGCATAGGCGTCACGCCATTGGGATTCATGCGGCCTCCGTCGGCCCAGGGCAGCGTCATGCCGGGTGAGGATTTGCTGGGGGGTCATGGGCCTCACTCGCCGAGAAGGGATTTGCGGGTCAGCAGGATGGGCAGCGGCGCCAGGACGCCGCGGGGAGAGGTGGCAATGGTGCCCTCGCGCGCCGAGATGCGGCTGGCGATGCGGGTATTCTCGGCCGTGGGAAGGGCTGCTGAAGCGGGGGCTGGCCCTGGCGCCGGTGTGGCGGGAGATGGCGGGGCCGGCGGGACGACCACGGGCTTCGGGGCGCGGAACAAGCCTGCCATGCGCGGCGATCTCCTGGGATGGGGTGTGGGGCGCCCCAACGAAAAGGGCCGGCCCCTTCGCCCCGTTTGGGGGAAAGGGCCGGCCCTGCATGCGATGGGTCGGGGGAGGCGGGACGCAATTCGCCCCTTGGTGACGTTCTTTTACATGCGCATGGATGGGCATGTCAAGTTTTTTTTCCTAGATTCGAGAAGGCAGCAAAGGCCTCGATACAAGCCGGCCGGTGTGAGGGCGAAAGGCGCTTGCGGACCCAGAACAGCCCGGCAAAGGGCCACGCAAGTCATGGGCATCCAGCCAAACGAGGCACCGTGCACGCTGTCTTCCAACGCGAAGGGTCCGACTGCCGTCAATCCAGCGCGGCGATAGAAACCGGGCAGATCATAGCCCGGCGGAACTTGCACACGGCCGAGGAGAAGGCGCCCGCTCAGCGGGTCGAGGACGAGCCAGCCGGCTTCGTCCTCGATGGCGGCAAAGCAATGCCGGAAGCCGCGCTTCAGCACCCGCTGCCAGGCATGATCCGCCCGCCCGCCAAAGATGATCCAGGCGCGTTGGTCGGCGTGGTGGCGCCGATGGGCCGGCCTGGCCGCGGCCTGCAACCGGCTCACGCTGTCCCGCCTGGAAAGCGAACAATGCCAGTATCATAAGCCCCTGAGCCCGGCGCGCCGGCGACAATGCCCTTGACGCGAAGGGGCCATTCCAGCCGGCTCATCGCTTCACGCCAGAGGTGATGATCGCCGCGTTCCTGCGCATGGCGCGGGCAGGGCGCCACCCCACGCTCTCCCCAGATGCGCATGATGCGCGCATGGCCCAGGTCAATGCGCCGTTGGCGGTAGAGCCGGTCCAGGCACTTGATCACGTCATCCGGCTCGCAGGGGCGTTGGGCGATGCCCTTCCCTGCCGCCACCCGCGCGCCGTCGCGCCGCGCCGTAAGCGCCGCCATGGTCCAGAACCACGCCTCCTCGGCCGAGAGGAATGGCTCGGTGCGGGAGAGTGACGTGAAGCTGGGCCTGTGGGAGGGGCGGGGGGCAGCGGTCATGGCGAAGTTCTTCCTTTCAGGGCAGTCATAATGAGAACATTTAGCGAACATAACCATCATGTCTTATGGATTGCAAGCGTCAAAAGTAACATTTTCCTATTGCGCGATGACCCCAGACCTAAGATGGTCCACTCCTCATGCGACATGACGACATCTGGCGGGCGATAGATTCGCTCGCCGCCGAAAACGGCCTCTCCGCCTCCGGCCTGGCTCGAAAGGCCGGGCTGGACCCGACGGCGTTCAATCCCTCAAAGCGGATCGGGCCGGATGGCCGCGCCCGCTGGCCCTCCACCGAAAGCGTGGCCAAGGTGCTGAATGCCACGGGCGCCGGGGTGGAGGCCTTCGCCGCGCTGGTCTCGGGCCAGGCAGCGCTGCCCAGCCTCTCGCGCGGGCCACGCCCCACGCGCCGCGTGCCGCTGATCGGCCTGGCGCAGGCCGGCGGCGAGGGGTTTTTCGACGATGGCGGGTTTCCCGTGGGCGGCAGCTGGGATGAGATCAGCCTCCCTGAGATCAGCGACCCGAATGCCTATGCGCTCGAGATTTCGGGCGATTCCATGGAGCCGGTGTTTCGCGATGGCGATGTCGTCATCGTCTCTCCGGCGTCTCCGGTGCGGCGGGGGGACCGCGTGGTGGTGCGCACCCGGCTGGGTGAGGTGATGGCCAAGGAACTGAAGCGGCAAAGCGCCAAGCGCATCGAATTGGCCAGCCTCAATCCCGCCCATCCGGATTACAGCTTTGAGCTGCCGGATATCTCCTGGATTCATCGCATTCTGTGGGCCAGCCAATAGTCACCCGCATCATCTGCGTCTGACTGGCTGCCCCTGCGGCCCCATGATCCTGGGCAGGGTGGGGAGTTCCCGTCGGGCGCTCTGGTGCCCCCAAGGGGGGGTGGTGAGCCGGGCCGCAGCCGGCACGCCACCGAGCACCGCTACCTGAAGACGGGCACCGCATCATCATCTGCTGCCGGCGCAGGCGGGACATCAATGGTGACCGAGGCCGGATCAATCCCCGTGCCGCGATCCAGGAAGAAGGTCACGCTTTCCGGCCAGAAGATCACGATGGCGACGAGGATGAGCTGCAGCCCCAGCCAGGGAATCGCCCCCAGATAGATGTCCTTGGTCAGCACGGATTTCGGCGCAATGGAGCGCAGATAGAACAGCGCAAAGCCGAAGGGCGGATGCATGAAGCTGGTTTGCAGGTTGATGCACAGCAGCACGCCGAACCAGACCAGATCAATATCCAGCTTGGCCGCCACCGGCGCCAGCAGCGGGACAACGATGAAGGCGATCTCAAAGAAATCGAGGAAGAAGGCCAGGAAAAAGATGAAGATATTGACGAAGATCAGGAAGCCCGTCTGCCCGCCAGGCAGGTGGCTCAGCAGGTGTTCCACCCAATGCGAGCCATCCACGCCCTGGAACACCAGGCTGAAAACCGTGGCGCCGATCAGGATGAAAATCACCATGGAGGTGAGGCGCATGGTGTTGCCCATCGCCTCGCGCAGCAGCTTCCAGGTGAAGCGGCCATTCATCATGGCGAGGGCGACGGCCCCCACGGCGCCCATGGCGCCGGCTTCGGTGGGCGTGGCCAGGCCCATGAAGATCGTGCCCAGTACCAGGAAAATCAGCGCGATGGAGGGCACCATGCCCTTCAGCACGCGGCGATACAGGGGCCAGCCGCGCGGCATCAGCGCCTCGGGCGGCAAGGGCGGCATTTTGTGCGGGGCTACAATGGAAACGACCGCGATGAAGCCGATGAAGAGCAGGATCTGCAGGATGGAGGGGCCGATGGCGCCCGCATACATGTCCCCCACGCTCTTGCCGAGCTGATCGCCCAGCACGATCAGCACGAGGCTGGGTGGAATCAGCTGGGTGATGGTGCCCGAGGCCGCGATCACCCCCGTGGCAATCCGCATGTCGTAGCCATAGCGGATCATGATCGGCAGGGAGATCATGCCCATGGCGATGACCGAGGCCGCGACGGTGCCGGTGATGGCGCCCAGCACCGCGCCGACCAGGATCACGGCATAGGCAAGCCCACCGGGAATTTTCCCAAAGAGCTGCCCGGTGCCCTCCAGCAGATCCTCCGCCAGGCCACAGCGTTCCAGGATGGCGCCCATCAGGGTGAAGAAGGGGATCGCCAGGAGGAGGTCATTCGAGAGGATGCCAAAGACCCGCAGCGGCAAATTGCCCAGATAGGCCATGGTGAAGAAGCCGAGCTCGATGGAAAGGAAGCCGAAAAACAGCCCAACCGCGCAAAGCGAGAAAGCGACCGGAAAGCCCAGCAGCAGGAAGATGACGAGGCCGCCGAACATCAGCGGCGGCATGATGTCGAGGCTCATCGGCCAAACGCCATGTCTGGGGCCTTCACTGTTCGGGCCGTTGATATTCGGTGACCACGGCAACCCCCTCGACCGGCCCGCGCAGCAGCGCGACGCGCTTGATCAATTCGGAAAGGCCTTGCAGCACCAGCAGAAAAAAGCCGAGCGGCAGCAGCAGCTTGGCCGGCCAGCGCAGCAAGCCCCCCGGACTGGCCGAGCCCTCATTCCGCAGGAAACTATCCAGGAAGAAAGGCCAGGTCATCCAGGTGAGGAGGATCATGCCCGGCAGCAGAAAGACAATGAAACCAAAGATGTCCACGTAGAGCCGGCCGCGCTCGCTCATCCAGCCATAGAGCAGGTCCACCCGGACATGTTCATTGCGGAACAGCGTGTAGCTGGCGCCCAGCATCACGACCGCGGCGAAGAGGTACCATTGGACCTCAAGCCAGGCATTGGAGGAAAAATTGAAGCCATAGCGGCTGAGCGCATTGCCGGCGCTGATGGCACAGGCCAGCAGGATGCACCAATCGGCCACGCGGCCGAATTTCTCGCCCATCCAGTCAACGCCCCGGCTGAAGGCCAGAAGCACACCCATCGCGACCTCCCGCCGGCTGTGGCGTCACGCTCCCTAAACATAACTTGTGGCTTGTCCAGCCTCGCCTTGACGGGAAGGGCTGTTAAGCTGAACCCCATGGGCAGCCGAATCGTACAGACCAGACCAAGAGGCAAGGGGTGCTGACGCTGCTGGGCGCCGGCTTCATGGCCTTGCTGGCGCTTGCCGCGCTGGGCGCGTCTGGCCGGGCGCCGAAGCTCGTCTTCCTGGGTTCAGCCTTGGCCCTGGCGATGCTGGGGCTCGTTGGGGCCATGGGCCTGCCCATGACCGCCCTGCCATTCGGCCCGGCCTGGGGCCCCGCCGTGGTGGCCGTGGATGCGCTGGGCGGCTGGTTCCTGGTGATCCTGGCGCTGGTCGGCGTTCCGGCATGCCTCTTTGCTGCCGCCTCCCCGCCGCCGCCACGCGCCGAGGGGGCGGCTTTCCCGCTGTTTTTGATGGGGATGGCGCTTTGTCTCATCGCGGCGGATGGCTTTACGCTGCTGCTGGGCTTTGAGCTCATGTCGCTGGCCTCCTGGGCGCTGATCGCGGCGCGGCACGCCACTGGCGCGGGTCGTCGGGCGGCCCGGCTCTACATCGGCTTCGCTGCGTTCTCCGGGCTTTGCCTGATTGGCGCGGTGGCCCTTCTCGGGGCGG
>CANHTE010000079.1 GCA_947462945.1 Acetobacteraceae bacterium | reverse complement strand
GGCCAGGTCTTCACCTCGACGGGCGATTTCTGCTTCCATGGCGTGACGCGCGCGAATGTGATCGCGCTGTGCCGCGCCCATGCCATCCCGATCACGCTGGGCAATTTCGTCCTGAAGGACCTCTACACGGCCGAGGAAGCCTTCGTGACGGGCACCTTTGGGGGGCTGACGCCGGTGCGCGGCGTGGATGGCCGCACCCTGCCGGCCGCCTTGCCAGGCCCGCTTACCACGCGCCTGAGCGCATTGTATGACGCGCTGAAGGATCTTCAGGCAGGAGCCGCCGCATGACCCATTTTCTTGGCCGCCGTGCCCTGCTGGGCGCCACCGCCACGCTGCTGGCCAGCCCGGCCCTGGCACAGGCCTTTCCGCAGCGCCCCATCCGTTTCATTTCACCCTTTCCGGCGGGCGGCATCATTGACCTGGTGATCCGCGCCGTCTCGGAGGATTTGGCGAGTGAGCTTGGCCAGCCGGTGGTGGTGGATGTGCGGACCGGTGCGGGCGGGATGATCGCGGCACAGAATCTCGCGCAGGCCCCGGCGGATGGCTATAGCTGGCTGCTTGCCTCGCTCGGGCATGTGGTGGCGCCGCTGCTGACACCCCAGCCCTTTCATCCGGTAGATGCCTTCCAGGGGCTGGCCAAGGTCTCGCACGCCGTCTCCGTGCTGACCGTGCCGGCCAATTCGCCGCTGACGAGCGTGGCGCAGCTTGTCGCCGCCGCACGGGCCGAGCCGGGGAAGCTGAATTACCTGCGCCCCGGTCACGGCACCTTCGCCCATATGGCGGTGGAGGTTCTCCAACGCGCCCAGGACATGCGCCTGACGGCCGTGGATTACCGTGGCCTGCCGCCGGGCGTGGTGGACCTCATCGCCGGGCGGATCGATCTGGCCGTGCTGCCAGCCGGGCTGGCGGCGCCCCATCTGCGTGAGGGCAGGCTGCGTGCGCTTTCGGCCGTTGGCACGACGCGCGCGCTGGAACTGCCCGATCTGCCCACCTTGGGCGAGCAGGGTATTCGCGGCGCGGATGTGGATTCCTGGTACATCGCCATCGCGCCGCGCGGCCTGCCGGAGCAAGTGCTGACCCGGGTATCGGCCGCCTGGCGGAATGTGCTGAGCCGCCCCACGGTGCAGGAGAAGCTACGCGGCGTGGGCACGGTGCCCGCAGCACCCATGAGCCCGGCCGAGACGCAGGCGCTGCTGGCGCATGAATATGCGAATTATGCCACGCTGGTGCGCGAGGCGAATATCCGCGCCGAAGGCTGAACCCCACGCGTCAAAGCCGCGCTGGACGTGGTCCAGCGCGGCATAGGGCCGACGATCGAAGTTGATTCAGAAGCCTTCGCGCTCGATGCGCTTGCGCTCAACCTTGCGCGCACGGCGAACGGCCTCGGCCGCCTCACGCGCGCGGCGCTCGGAGGGCTTTTCGTAATGCCGGCGAAGCTTCATCTCGCGGAACACGCCCTCGCGCTGCAGCTTCTTCTTGAGCGCCTTGAGCGCCTGATCAACATTGTTATCCCGAACGACGACTTGCACGCGGGCGAATCTCCTGATGGCCGAAAACGACAAATTGCCCCGGGGCGCTAAAGCGTCCCGGGGCCGTGCCGGTGGCATAACATGGCATCGGCCCTGGCGGGAAGCCCTCGCATGCGGGAAATATCGCCCCACATCAGTCAAGCCCCCTTATCTCCGGGAGAAACGTCAGGCATGGCCATTCTGAAGATCGCCCGCATGGGCCACCCAGTTCTGCTCGGTCGGGCGGCTGAGGTCACGGGCCCCACGGCACCCGAGATCCGGCGGCTCGTGCGGGACATGGAGGAGACGCTGCTGGATGCCGGCGGCATCGGACTCGCCGCACCTCAGGTCTATCAGGCCCTGCGGCTGTTTCTCTGGCGCGACGGCGCGGAGATGCGCGTCCTGATCAACCCCGAAATCACGCCCCTGGGCGAGGCTCGTGCCGTAGCCTGGGAGGGCTGCCTCTCCATCCCCGGACTGCGCGGCGCGGTGGAGCGCCCGGCCCGCGTCGCATGGCGTGGCCTTGACCTGGATGCTACGCCCATTCACGGCGAGGCCGAGGGCCTGGCCGCGCGGGTGCTGCAACATGAGTATGATCATCTGGAAGGCGTCTTCTACCTCATGCGCATGAATGACCTGACCCAACTGGGCTTCACCGAGGAATTGGCCCGTCTCGCGGAGGAGTCCCCATGAGCGAAGCGGAATGGATCGAAGCCGCGGTCCGCCGCGCCGGCAGCGAGGGCTGGACGAGGGCGACGCTACGGCACGCCTTGGCGGATTGCGGTGATGCGGAAGAGCTTTTGCCAAGCGCCTTTCCCCGTGGTGTCGTGGGCGCGATCGAGGCCTGGATCGCCATCACCGATGCCCGCATGAACGATGCGAGCGCGGGCGAAGACCTCGCAGCCCTCCGCACGCCCGCACGAATCCGGCGCGTGGTAGAGCTTCGGTTGCGGCTTTTGGAGCCGGATCGCGAGGCCCTGCGGGCGGCGCTGGGCGTCTTGGCGCTGCCATGGAATGCGCCGAAGGGGCTGCGCCTTCTCGGCAGCACGGCCTCGGCCATTTGGCACGCGGCTGGAGACAGCTCGGCCGATTTCTCCTGGTACACGCGGCGGGCCACACTCGCGGCCGTGTATTCCGCCACCCTGGCCTTTTGGATGCGCCCCATTCAGCCAGAGATGGAGGAGGTTTTATTGTTTCTGGACAGGCGCTTGCAAGATTTACCTAAGCCGCGCCCGAAACCCGCGTGATCAGGCTTCGCGCCTGCGGCCTGAGCGTGTAAAGGCAAGGCAGTCAGGGCCGAGTCGCGCCGTTTCGTCCGGATTCGCCGGGCACGGAGGGCTGGGTCCACCATATCGGGAGATCGGGCGGAATGACGCCTTCACGTAGCCTATTGGCCGGCGTCTCGGCCTTGGTCATGCTTCCGGCCATCGCCTCGGCGCAGGTCTGTGTGCAGCCAGCCGAAAAGACCGCCTTTGATATTCGCGCCTTGCAGAGCCAGTTGATGGTGGCGGCTCTCTCCTGCAACCTGCAGGATGATTACAACGCCTTCGTGCGCAAGTACCAGAATGAGGTTGCCACGGCCTTCCGCGGTGTGGCCACGCATTTCCGCCGGACCGCAGGGCCACGTCATCAGCGCGATCTGGACCAGTACATCACGCAGCTCGCCAATGGGCAGTCGCAGATGAGCATCGCGCGCGGAAGCTTCTTCTGTCGCGAGCAGGCGCCGCTGTTTCAGGCGGCGATGACCGCGACCAGCGCGGCGGATTTGGCCCAGGTCTCTGTCACGCAGCAGGTCCATCAGGTGTTGACCACGCCGGAATGCCCGCCGCGCCCCGCGACACGTCAGGCGCAGCGCCCCGCCGCGCGCTGAGGTACCCAAGCCAGTCCCACGAAGGGCGGCCCCTCGGGGCCGCCCTTTTTTGTGCCCGGCGCCAGGAGAATGGCCCCCGCCGCGTTGATCCCCGCCGACAAAGCAAAAAAAGGGGCAGCCGAAGCTGCCCCTTTCCGTATCTCGCGAAGGAGACGTCCTGCTTAGCGCAGGACGATCTCGACGCGGCGGTTCTGCGGCTCGCGCACGCCCATCGCCGTCGGGACGAGCGGACGGTCGAAACCGAAGCCCTGAACGGTGATTTCGTTGCGGGCAATGCCACGGCGAACCAGCTCGGCCGCCACCGCTTCGCCACGGCGAACGGAGAGGCGCTGGTTGTAGGAGGCAGAGCCGGTGCGGTCGGCGTGGCCGGACACCTCGATGCGGGTCGAGCGCACGGTGCGTGCATTCGTGGCCGCTTCGGCGATGATCTGGCGGGCGCGATCGGTCAGGTCAGCGCGATCCCAGTCGAAGAAGACCAGGAAGGTGCGGGCCGGAGCCGGGGCGGCAGCCGGGGCGGCAACCGGAGCCGGGCGGGGCGCGTTGAAGGCATAACGCACACCAGCCAGGATCGAGTGGTTGTAGTTGGTGCCGGAGTAGTCACCGACAACGCGGCCGCCCGTCGCGGAGGTGCCGCTGATGCCCAGCTCAGGCTCCAGGGTGCCGAGGAAGCGATACTCAACCGTCAGCGACAGGCCGGGAACGGCCGAGCCGAGACCGAAGGCGACGCCCGCGATGCCCTGATAAGCGAAGTTGCCCGACTTGTCGTCGATGCGGACGCTGCCACCGGGGCCGCTGCCGCGCACATTGCGCCAATCGTTCATCACGTAGCCGATACCAGCGCCCAGGTAAGGCGTGATGCCGACGCCGGCGACGTTCAGACCGAGGTTGAGGTCATAGAACGCGTTGCCCATGACGCCATACTGGTGGATCGTGCCACCCGTGGACGTCGCGCCGCGGCCACCGACAGTGCCGCTCGAGATGGCATTGTTGCGGTAGTTGAGTTCCAGCTCGGCGCGGATGCCGTTGCCGAAGCCCCAGCCGATGCTGCCAACGGTCGCGTAACCCCAATCGGACTTGATCGTGGTGTTGCCGACCAAGGTGCCGCTCGGGCGAAGAACCGGGTTCTCGCTGTTGTTGTCGCGGTAATTCGCACCCACGCCCGCGCCCACATAGAGGCCCGAGACGGGTTGCGCCTGTGCGGCCACGGGCAGCGACAGAACGGTCGCGGCCAAAAGGGCCTTCTTGAGGCTCATCCTCGTTCTCCTTAAAAACAAAATCGTTTGTTCGGTCGCTGCGCGGCACACCCGGCGGGTGAGAAACCTCGCTGCGTGGGCGCACCCTAACACCAGCTCGGCAGCAAATGCACCACCCTGCCAAGCATTTCCCGGTGCCTGTGTCCCAAACGCCACATTCGAATTGGGCATTTGGGACACAGGGTCATATTCCGTCACAAGCGGTAACATCATCCAGGCCGGCCAAGCTGCCAAGGGGCAATAGACGATTGGCATGGCCCAGCTTGCGCCCGGGCCTTGCCTCGGCCTTACCGTACCAATGGGCCACGACGTCGTCGCGCGAAACAAGGCTGGGCCAGGCCGCCAGGCCCTCGGGCCCGACCAGGTTGCGCATCACCGCATCCGCATGGCGCGTCACCGGGCCGAGCGGCAGGCCAGCCACCGCGCGGATATGCTGCTCGAACTGCCCGCACAGGCAGGCATCCATGGTCCAATGCCCCGAATTATGGGGGCGCGGGGCCATTTCATTGCCCAGCAAGGACCCGTCGGAGAGAAGAAACATCTCCAGCGCCACCACCCCCACCAGCTCCATCGCCGTGGCGACGCGGGTGACGTTGTTGCGCGCTTCCAGGGCGGCGGCTTCAGGCAGCCGCGCAGGGGCGAAGGAGAGGTCCAGGATGTGGTGCCGGTGCTGGTTTTCCACCGCGTCATAACAGGCGAGGGCGCCGTTGACGCCACGTGCGGCAATGGCGGAGATTTCCGCAACAAAGGGGATATAGGCTTCCAGGATCAAAGGCTTGGGCGAAAGCCGCTCATAGGCGGGAAGGGCATCTTCCGGTTGCCGCAGCACCGCCTGGCCCCGCCCATCATAACCGAGCCTCGTGGTCTTGAGGACGGCGGGCAGGCCGATCTCGGCCAGGGCGGCGGTCAGCTCCTCAGGGCTGTGCACCGCGCGCCACGGGCCAACCGGCACGCCGGCCTCCGCGAGAAAGCGCTTCTCGGCCAACCGATCCTGGCAGATGGCCAGGGCGCGCGGTCCCGGCCGGCAGGGGATGCGGCCCTCCAGCGCGGCCATGGTGGCGGCCGGGACATTCTCGAACTCGTAGGTGACCACATCCACAGAAGCCGCGAATCGGTGCAAGGCCGGCAAATCGTCATAGGCAGCCACGGTTGCGGCGGCGGAGACCTGCATGGCGGGCGAATCCGCCTCAGGCGCGAAGACGTGGCAGGCGTAACCCAGGCGGGCGGCGGCCATGACGCTCATCCGCCCCAATTGGCCCCCGCCCAGAATGCCGATGGTGGCGCCCAAAGGCAGCGGGGTGGGCTCAGACGGGGTCATGCGGAACGCCATCGGTCTGGCGGGCGCGCCAGGCATCCAGCCGCCCGGCCAGTGCCGGATCAGCCAGGGAGAGGATGGCGGCCGCCAGCAGGGCAGCGTTGATCGCGCCCGCCTTGCCGATGGCAAGCGTCCCCACCGGGACCCCGCCCGGCATCTGCACGATGGAAAGCAGCGAATCCATGCCCTTGAGCGCGTGGGATTCCACGGGAACGCCCAGCACCGGCAGGGAGGTCATGCTGGCGGCCATGCCCGGCAAATGGGCTGCGCCCCCCGCCCCGGCGATGATGACCTGCAAGCCACGCCCACGCGCGCCCCGGGCGTAATCGAACAGCCGCTCAGGCGTGCGATGGGCCGAGACAACCCGGCATTCATGCGCGATGCCCAGGGCCGTCAGTGTTTCATCGGCATGGCGCATCGTCTCCCAGTCGGAGCGGCTGCCCATGATGACGCCGACCAGCGGCGCGGGATCAGGATCGGTCATCGGCATCAGGCGATGATGTCGGGGACGAGCTGGCTTTCCAGCCAGGCGACTTCG
>CANHTE010000078.1 GCA_947462945.1 Acetobacteraceae bacterium | reverse complement strand
CCGGCCGCCCTGGTGGCGGCCACCCCCGCCACCATGGCGCCGGTGCTGGAGCGCCGGGAAGCCGCATTGCGCGCTGTCGCGGCCGGTTTTTCCGGCTGAAGCGGTCAGTTCAGAGCGCGCCGCCCTTGCGGCCCGCCATGGCGCCCAGGCGCAGGCGCAGAGCGTTCAACTTGATGAAGCCCTGCGCGTCGAACTGATCATAGGCGCCCTGGTCATCCTCGAAGGTCACATGCTTCATCGAGTAAAGGCTGTGCGGTGATTGCCGGCCGGTGACGATGACATTGCCCTTATAGAGCTTCATCCGCACCGTGCCCTCGACCGAGGCCTGCGAGGTATCAATCAGCGCCTGCAACATGCGCCGCTCCGGGCTGAACCAGAAGCCGTTATAGATGCACTCCGCATAGCGGGGCATGAGGGAATCCTTCAGATGCGCGGCCTCACGGTCGAGCGTGATGCTCTCGATCGCGCGGTGGGCCTGCCAGAGGATGGTGCCGCCCGGCGTCTCGTAGCAGCCGCGGGACTTCATGCCGACAAAGCGGTTCTCCACCAGGTCGAGCCGGCCGATGCCATTGGCCTTGCCGAGCGCGTTGAGCTTCGTCAGCAGCGTGGCGGGGCTCATCGCCTCGCCATTGATGGCCACGGGATCGCCATTCTTGAACTCGATGGTGATTTCGGTCGCCACATCGGGCGCATCCATCGGGCTGAGGGTGCGCTGCCAGACCATCTCATCCGGCGCGTCCCAGGGTTCTTCGAGAATCTTCCCTTCGCTGCTGCTGTGCAACAGGTTGGCATCAACGGAGAAGGGTGATTCGCCGCGCTTGTCCTTCGCGATGGGGATCTGGTGCTGCTCGGCGAAGGCAATCAGCGCGGTGCGGCTGGTCAGGTCCCATTCGCGCCATGGGGCGATGATCTTGATCTCGGGCTTCAGCGCGTAATAGCTGATCTCAAAGCGGACCTGGTCATTGCCCTTGCCGGTCGCGCCATGGGCGACGGCATCGGCGCCGACCATCTCGGCGATCTCGATCTGACGCTGGGAGATGAGCGGGCGGGCGATGGAGGTGCCCAGCAGGTACTGCCCTTCGTAGAGCGCGTTGGCGCGGAACATCGGGAAGACGAAATCCTGCACGAAGGTCTCGCGCAGGTCGTCGATGAAGATGTTCTCCGGCTTGATGCCCAGCAGCAGCGCCTTGTCCCGCGCCGGGCCCAACTCCTCGCCCTGGCCGAGATCGGCCGTGAAGGTCACGACCTCGCAGTTGTAGGTGGTCTGGAGCCACTTCAGGATCACGCTGGTATCGAGGCCGCCCGAATAGGCGAGCACGACTTTCTTGACATCCTTGACGCGCATGGGAGGCAACCTTCTCGCGGAACGAATTTCTGCCGGTGTGGATGCCAGTGGATGCCAGTGGATGACGGATGGGGCAAGGTGGGACTCGGCCGGTAGCCGGCCGAGTTTCAAAGATGATAGCGGTATTGAGACGATGCGCCCGCCCCGTCGCCGCCTATTGCCGGCCGGGTTCAGCCTGCCGGCAATAGGTCCGGCAAGTGCCCAGGGGGGTCATGGGGACTCTGACCAGGGCCGTCCGATCACGGCTCCTGGAAGGCCCGATGGAAGCTATCCACCACGGGCTGCGTGATATACCGCCAAAAGGTGCGGGAGCCGAGCTGCACATGCGCCTCCACCGGCATGCCGGGGGTGAGGAAGACGGCAGGCAGGCGGGCCAGCTGTTCGGCGTCAATCCGGATATGCGCGCGGTAATGGCTGGAGCGGGTCTGCGGATCGATCGTGATGTCGGGCGCCACGAAGCTGACCTCGCCATGCAGGAAGGGCACGAGGCGCTGCTTGAAGGCGGGCAGGCGAATCTCGGCCGGCAATCCGGTGAAGACCACGTCAATATCCATGGGCTGCACCTGCACCTCGGCGATCAGCCGGTCCCGCACCGGCACCAGCTCCATCGCCGGGTCCCCGGGGCGCAGCACGGCGCCGAGGTTGAAGACGCGCAGATTGACGATGGTGCCATCTTCCGGCGCCACGATATCACGCCGGGTGGAGATATCAGCGGCGGCGCGCAGGCGCTCCTCCACTTCGGAAATACGGGCCACCACCTCGCGCAGTTCCGTGCCGACTTCCTGCAGGCGCTGGTCCACGGCCTGGCGGGTCTGGCTCTCTGCCTCCTCCACGGCGGCATTGGCACGGCGAATCTGGCCGGTGAGGTCGGCGATCAGCCCCTCCGTCGCGGCCAATTGGCGTTGCAGGGCAAGCAGTTCCGGCAGGCGGGCCAGGCCCTGGCGCACGAGGCCGCGGCGCATGGCCTCTTCCTCGACCAGCAGCGCCAATTGCCGGCGGGCGGCCTCGATCTGCCCCTGGGCGGAGGCGATAGTGCCGACCGCCTGCTCACGCCGATTGGCCAGGACGGAAAGCTGGCTGGTCAGGCTGGCCTGGCGCGCCAGGAACAGGGCGCGCTGGCCAGAAATGGCCTCAACCGCCCGGGCCTCACGCGAGGCGAGGAGGTCCGGCGGGAATGCCACATTCTCGTTGCGGGCGATTTCGGCGGTCAGGCGCGCCTGCTGCGCCATGAAGGCATCGCGCTGGGCCACGAGCCCCGCCAGGGTGGAGCCGGATTGCACGTCATCCAGGCGCATCAGCACCTGGCCCTCGCGCACCTGGTCGCCATCCCGCACGAGGATTTCGCGCACCATGCCGCCCTCGAGGTGCTGGAGCGTGCGACGGGTGCCCTCCACCTTGATCATGCCGGACGCAATGGCGGCCTCAGAAAGGGGGGCCAGCATGGCCCAGGCCATGAAGCCGCCGAAAAAGCCGAACATGATCAACATGCCGAACAGCACGACACCGCGGGTGCGTGGGGCTTCGAGCTCAATCACCGGGGGGGTGGGCGGCTTGGCCGGGGATGGGCGCAGCGGCGGCACAACCTGTGTCGTGTCGAGCATCTCAACCACCCGCCGAAGAGGCCAGCTGCACCGGGCGTGGCGGCCCGGCCAGGCGCTTCAGCACATCGGCGCGGGGGCCGAACAGCTCGGCCGCGCCGTCCTTCATGACCAGCACCTTGTCCACCTCCTGCACCAAAGCCGGCCGATGGGAGACGAGCACGACGGTGACGCCACGCGCCTTCAACTTTTGCAGGGCACGGGCCAGCCCGGCTTCGCTGTCGCCATCCAGGTTGCTGTTGGGTTCATCCAGCACAACGAGCTTGGGCGAGCCGAAAAGCGCGCGGGCCAGGCCCACCAATTGCCGCTGCCCGCCCGAGAGATGGGCGCCACCATCGCCGATCTCGGTCTCATAGCCGGCGGGCAGGCGCAGGATCATTTCATGGCAACCGGCGAGCTTTGCAGCCTCAAACACCGCCTCGGGCTCGGCCTCGGAAAGCCGGGCGATATTCTCGAAGACCGTGCCTTCGAATAATTCCACATCTTGCGGCAGGTAGCCCAGATAGCGGCCAAAATCCTCGCGCTGCCACAGGAAGACATCGGCGCCATCCAGGCGCACATGCCCGGCCGTGGCCGGCAAGGTGCCGATCAGCATGCGGATCAGGGTGGTCTTGCCGGCAGCAGAGGGCCCGATGATGGCCAGGCTCTCACCCGGCGGCACGGCGAAGCTGACGCCCTTGATCATCGAGACATTCTGCCCCGGGAAATTGTAGCTCACCCGCTCGACCGAGAGTGAACCTTGCGGCGCGGGCAGCGGCATGCCGACCGGCCGCAGCCGGGGCATGGTGAGGAAAACCCGCAGGCGACGCAGCGCCGAACGCGCCTGGACCAGCTGCTTCCACGAACCCACCACCTGCTCGACCGGCGCCAGCGCGCGGCCCATGACGATGGATGCGGCGATGGAAGCGCCCGCGGTCAATTCCTGTTGCAGCACCAGCCAGGCACCCAGACCAAGCACGGCGAGCTGGATGGTAAGGCGGAAAAACTTGATCAGCGCCAGGATGATGGCGGCACGGTCCGCCGCCTGTTCCTGCGGGGCCTGCGCGCTGCTGAAGGCGCCACGCCAGCGCTGCAGCACCGCAGGCATCATGCCCATGCTGTCGATCACCTCGGCATTGCGGGCGATGGCCTCGGCACGGCGATGGCCCTGCATGGAGGCGATGCCGGCGGCTTGCAGCGCTTTGGAGGTCACGGCCTCATTGGTGATGGTCAGCGCAAAGAGCACCAGCGCCCCGCCCAGGGCCAGCCAGCCCAGCATTGGGTGCAGCAGGAAGACCAGCGCGATATAGACCGGCACCCAGGGCAGATCGAACAGGGCCAGCATGCCGGGCGAGCCCAGGAAGCCCCGGCACAGGCCGAGGTCCCGTAGCGCTTCCATGCGGTAATTGCCCCCGCGCAACTGGCCTTCCACCGCGCGCGTGAAGCTTTCCGGCGCCACGCGCTGCTCCACCCAGCTGGCGATGCGCTGCATGATGACGCTGCGCACGGCTTCCAGCATGGCCAGGATGGTCAGCGCGAAGATGGCCACCAGCGTCAGATACAGCAGCGTGTCCGTGTTGCGCGTGGCGAGCACGCGGTCAAAGACCTGCATCATGTAGATGGAGACGGTGAGCTGGAGCAGGTTCACGACGCCGGAGAAGGCGCCCACCAGCCAGAATTGCCGCCGGCAAACCGCCAGGGCCTTGCCAAGCGGCGTTTCGCTGAGCGGTTGTTGGCCGCGCGCGGCGTTCGATCCACTCATCGCACTGGGCCGCCCAGGTGGCGGCAGATGTGGGTACCAAGCATTACTCTCGCATCCTTTTCCACCTGTTGTGGAATCGTGGGTCCGCAAGCCCAGCTGCTTCACGCCATCCATGGGCACCGGGCGGGACGTTGCCGGCCCCCCTGAAGGAAGCTGGACCATAAGCCACAACCCACCGGGCGGCGCCATGCGCTTTTGCCTGCTCAGCCCTGCATGACACCCAGCCTCGGGCCGAGATGTAATGCCATACCCTTATTCCAAGATTAAAGTCTCCCGCATCGTAGATGATTTTCTTTGGTTTGGCGCATGGCAGGCAAGGCGGCGCTGCTTGGTCGGTGAGGGCATGTTCAGGGGGGGCAAGGCGGTTACTGGCACGGTAGCGCCCATGCATGCTGCCGTCTCACTCATCGGTCCATGCTTGCCCACCTGCATGGCGCGTCAGGCAGGCAGGTTCCTGCATTCCCTGCCAGGCCCGGCCGCTTGCTAAGCCGTCCTGTCGCTGCTCCAGGCTTGATCACGCCGTCGCGCTTGAGCATCATCCGATCCAACGGAACCGTTTGATCGGATAAATATACTCGAAAAAACAATGGGATAGAGCTTGTGAAGTGAGCCCTTGCGAACGGAACATGCTCTAGATCAGATGCCAGGCCGACACGATCTCCGGATGCGGGGTGGGAACCTCGGCTGCGGCCTGTGATTGCAGAATATCTCCCCTTGGTTGGACGTTCCGGGCGGCCTGATCGGCCAGGAGGCAAGCGAGCAAGGCCGCAAGGTTCAACTCATGCCGGACCGAATCCTGCGGGTCATGCACCAAGCCCGGCGCCTCGCCGGCCAGGAGTCCTTCCCCAGGCTCCATCGCGTTCATCGCGAAGAAGAAATGCGGGGCTCCACCGGCCCCGCCAGAAGCGAAAAGCGACGGAAGAGATAGCGCCCCTTCCTGGGTCGGCGCGCAATCCATGGCCGAATTCCACGCGGCGGTGGGGAGCGGCATGTCGGAAAATCCTTTTCTGACAGCGGAAGTTGGAAAATCGCGGTACGGAGGCTCCAGAGTACCCATGGGCCCCCCGGATGCACGCGGCCGCCGCGGCAACAACATTCCATGAACTGTATTTACGAGCCCTGAATCGCGTTGATGTTTTGCGATGGCCGGGGCGCGGCGGGGAGATTTCCCAAGCGGCCCCCATGGCCTAAACAGCGCCATGTCCTCAGCCTCTCAACGCCAGGCCCGGCGCGTGCAGCGCTACTACAGATGGCTGGACGGCTTGTCCATTTACCGCGAGCGGCGCGCGGCGGGGGAGGCGGTGCATCCGGTTCACCGCGCCCTGGCTGATCCTGACGGCGGTACGCCTTCACCACTGGTCATCCATCGGCTGATGCTGGCGGGGCTCTCCCTGCCGCAGGCGCCGCGCGTGCTGGATGCGGGCTGCGGCTATGGCGCCACCCTGCTGGACCTGGCGCCGGAGGTCGGCGGCGACTGGACCGGGCTGACGCTCTCGCCCGAGCAGGCATCCCGCGGCAATGCGGCCCTCGCGATGGCGGGGCAGGCCGATCGCGCGCGGATTGTCGTGCGCTCCTATGACACGCCGCCCCCTGGTCCGTTTGATCTCATCTACGGAATTGAAAGCCTGATCCATTCGGCGGACCCGGCGGCCACGCTCCAGGGCCTTGCCGCCTGTCTCGCTCCGGGTGGGTATCTGCTGGTGGTGGACGACATGCCGGAGCCTGGCCTGCCGCCCGAAGCCGCCGCACGGCTGGCGGAATTCAAGCACTGCTGGCGTTGCCCGGTCGCGCCTGATCTCACGGGCTGGCTCGCGGCCCTGCGGCAGGCGGGGTTGGAAT
>CANHTE010000077.1 GCA_947462945.1 Acetobacteraceae bacterium | reverse complement strand
GGTTCAAGAGCCTGACCCCAATCCTGACGACGACACGCAGTCTGGATGCGCAAATGGTGGTCTAGGGGACGAAGGTAAAGGCTCGATTGACGAAGCAGCCTGCCTGCTTCCCTTGCGGGAGTGGCGGGCATGGACCATCTGCTGGGGGCATGAGCCAGCTCCCGGCCAAACCCAGCAACGCCGCCGTGGCCGCCTTCCTTGCGAAGGTCGAGGCGATGCCCGCCATCCGCCCGGTCAGCGCGCGGCGGGGACGGCTGATCTTCGCCGTGGATGCCACCGCCTCACGCCAGCCGGCCTGGGATACGGCGTGCCATTTGCAGGCTGAAATGTTCTCCGCCACGCGGGACCTCGGCGGCCTCGCCGTTCAGCTGGCCTATTGGCGCGGCTATATGGAGTTCGCCGCAACCCCCTTCCTGACCGACACGGCCGAACTCGCCCGCCGCATGTCTGGCGTCACGGTGCTGGGTGGGCAGACCCAGGTGCTTCGCGTGCTGGAACACGCCCTGCGCGAGTCGAAGGCCGAGCGCGTGAACGCCCTGGTCCTGGTGGGCGATGCGCTGGAGGAGGCGGTGGACCCGATCTGCCACCTCGCCGGGCAATTGGGGATGCATGGCACGCCCGTCTTTTGCTTCCAGGAAGGGGCGGATCGCCCGGCGGAGCAGGGTTTCCGGCAGATCGCCAAGCTTTCGGGCGGCGCCTGGGCGCCGTTTGACGCCGCCAGTGCCGAGGCCCTGCGCGCCCTGCTGCGCGCCGTGGCGGTCTTTGCCGCCGGCGGGCGCACGGCGCTGACCCGCCTGCCGGGGCGTGAGGCGCAGCGCATCGCCGGGCAATTGCCCGCGCCCAAGCGCTAGCCATGCTGGCCATCGCCATTGGCGCGGCCTTGCTGCTGGGCGCGCTCATCCTGCTCTTTGCCTTTGCCAATGCGCGCCCGGCGGCGGTGAAGACCTCGCTCATCTGGGGGCTGGGCACACTGGGGGCAGCGGGCCTGACCGCCATGCTGCTCTCAGGGCGCGGCGCCAATGCGCTTTGGGCGCTGATCATGTTCGGCCCGGCGCTGTTGCAGGCCTGGCGCGGCTGGCGGGCGCGGCGCAGCTTCGGCCGCCCGGCCGAGGGCGGCCAGGCCTCCGGCATCGAGACGGCGACGCTGGAGATGCGCCTGGATCTCGGCAGCGGCGCCATGTCCGGCCAGGTGCGGCGCGGCGCCTTCACCGGGCGGGACCTCGCCTCGATGGACCGCGCGGAGCTCATGGCGCTGCTCAGCGATTGCCAGGCGCTGGATGCGGAAAGCGCCCCGCTGATCGAAGCCTGGCTGGACCGCACCGATCCGGAGTGGCGCGAGGCCGCGCCGCCCCCCAAGCCCACGGGTGGTCACATGACGCGGGAGGAGGCCCTGGCCGTGCTGGGACTGGGCGAAGGCGCGGACGAGGCGGCGATCCGCGCCGCGCATCGCCGGTTGATGCAGACGGCCCATCCCGATCGCGGCGGCAGCGATTGGTTGGCGAGCCGGGTGAATGAGGCACGCGACCTGCTGCTGGGGTGAGGCGTTGCCGGGGCGTTCATCGCCGCCTGCCCGCGAAGCCACAGACCCCTCGCCGCGACGCGGGCCCGCCTGGCTTCCAGCATGCCGCTGGCCTGCACGATGCCACCCCCTATGGCAGGATGTTCACCCGCCCCGCCGCCTGCCGCGCGAAAAATGCCGGTCGGTACATGTCCGACACCTCCGCCCCCGGCAGTTCAAACCGCCCCGGCGTCACCGCCCGGAGGCGCACAGCCAGCCGGAACTCCCGCCGCTCGGCCGTGAAGGTGAAGGCCGCCGCCACCCGGTCATCCAGGGCGGGCTGCGCGTCGGGGCTGGGCAATTCGCCCAGGCCCGGCAGGCCCGGTACGGCGCCCGGGCCAAGCCGCGCCTCGACCTCCCATCCGGCCGGCAGCCCCTGGGTCATCATGGCGAGGTGGTTCTGGTTGGACTCGGCACGGCCTTCCAGGACGAGAATGAAAGACGTGCCGGAGCGCAGCTGATCCAGGTTCAGCGCCATGCCATCCAGCGCCAGGAAGCGCCGGCGGATTTGCATGGCGTTGCGGCCTGCGGGCAAGGCTTCGGCTGGAATGCCGGTGACGGTCAGGCTGACGGGCAGGGGGGCATCCCCCGCATTTCGCAAGGTGCCGCCGGCTGTGACATGGACCACGCGCCGTTCCAGTGCCGTGCCGTCCAGGCTGGCACGCAGCGGCCGGCCGTCGCGGCCCAGGGTCGCCGCCGCCAGCACCGCCCAGGCCTGTTCCTGGGTGGAGGCCAAGGCCGGGGTCAGCTCCGGCCCCGGTAGCCGAGAGAGGGCGGTGGCCTGCATGGGGGCGGGCATCTGCCCCTCCTGAAGCAGGACAAGGATTGCCATCGCATCCCGCGCGGCGCTGCCGTAATCATAGTTCCAGTCCCGCCGGGCGGGCGCAGCGAGGGCGGCGGTGAAGGCACGTGTGGCGCGCTCGCTGTCACCAGCGCGGGCGAAGGCGGCGCCGAGTTGCGCGAGGGCCAGGGGGGTGGGCAGGCGGTCCAGGCTTTCCATCAGCCGCCGCGCCGCACCCAACCGGTGCCGCCCAGCGAGTGAGAGCGCATTCAGCCGTGCCGCCTGGGCGGCGTAATCCGTGGGCTCGCTCGGGTTGGTGTCTTCCAGCCGCTCGGCGAGGTCTGTCAGCGCCGCTTCCAGCGCGGCATCGGCCACGGTGGCGCCGGCCGCCTTGGCGCGCAGCAGCGCCTCCACCGCATAGGCGGATGTCCAGTATTCAGGCTCGCTTTGGGCGGACCAAAGGCCGAAGCTGCCATCGAAGCGCTGCCGCGCCAGCACGCCGTCCACGGCGCGTTGCAGCCGCACGGCTTGCTCCGGCGTGCTCGCCTCTGTCATGGCCGCAGCCATTCCAAGCACCTGCGAGGAGAGCTGCTCCAGGCAGGCCAGCGGGAAGCTTTCCAGCAGGCGCAACATCCCCTCGGCGTCATAGCGGACTGGCATGCCCAAACGTGCCGTGGCGCGCCAGGCGCCGGGGATGAAACGCGCAGCATCGGGAGCGAGGCGGGCCTCCGCGCCAGGCGCCAACTCGATCAGGCTGGAGGCACTGGCCAGCGCGCGGGAGGAGCGCACTTCGATCCGCGCTTCACGTGTCGCGGTGAAGCCGTTCGGGCCGGTGATGGCCAGGCGCAGCACGCCCTCACCCGCGCCGGTGGCGCGCAGGGTGGCGCTGGGCTGGGCGCGGGCGCCGGTGGCAAGCCGGGCGGCCAGGCGGCTCGGCCCCGCGATGGCCACGGCGCCCTCTGTGCTGAGTGTGGCGCTCACCTCGCCCGCCGGCAGTTCGAGATTGTGCAGCAAGACGGAGATGCTGGCTTCATCGCCAGGGGCCAGGAAGCGCGGCAGGATGGCTTCCGCCAGCACCGGGTCTCGCACCAGGAGCGTGCGGGCGGCGGAGCCCACACGGGCGCCCTCCCAGGCGACGGCCATCAGGCGCAATTCGCCGGCAAAATCCGGGATGTCGAGCGGGATTTCCGCGCGGCCATCAGCATCGGTCGTCACCACGCCACTGAACAGCACCACATTGCGTTGCGGGATGCGCAGCGCGCCCAGGTCGCCCAGCTCATCGCCACCCTGGCGCAGCGTGGCCAGCGTGCCGTCTTCGGGGCGGATCAGCCTTCCGTAATCATCGCGGATATCGGTGCCCAGCGTCCGGCGCCCGGCGTAATGCCCCAAGGGGTTGGGCGTGACGAAGCGCGTCAGGCGCAGAATGCCCTCATCCACGGCCGCTAGCGTCAGCCTTACCGTACCCTGGCCACCCGTGACCGTGACCGGAATGGTGGTGCGTCCTTGCGGCCGCACCCGCTCCTCGCCGCCCATGGCAACGTCCAGCCGCCGCGCGGCCGGGTCCAGCTGCAACCAGGTGAGGCCCAGCGCCCGGCCCGGCGCATCCTGCGCTTGGCCCTGACGAAAGACGGTGACCGCGGCATAGGCGCCGGCCCCCCAGGCGGCATCGGCCTCCAGCGTGACTTCGGCGCCGGCGACGGGGAGTTCGATCTCCCGCAGCGCCACCAGCCGGTCGGTCAGGATGGCGAGGCTGGCGCGGCCGGCGAAGGGCGGCGTGATCCGCAGGGTGACGGTCTGGCCCGGCGCGAAGCTCTGCCGGTCTGCCGCCACATCCACCTTGTCCGGCACCTCGGCCGATTCCGAGCCGGCCCAGCCGGAGCGGAAGCGCAGGGAGGCCAGCGCCATGCCGCCCGCTTCCTGGGCTTCCAGCCGGTAGCGGCCGAAGGGTAGGCTGCGGGCGAAACGGGCAGGGCCTTCCGCCGAGACGGTGAGGCTGGCCGTATCCACCGGCTCGTCGGTCCAGACCGCCTCATAGCGCGGCTGGCCGGACCGCATGATGATGCGCCAATCGGGCCGTTCCCGCACCAGGCGCAGATTGAGGTTCCCGGCCTGCGGCTCGCCCGCCGGGTTCACGATGACGACGTCAAACGCGGCCTCGGCATTCACAGTCACCGAGGCGGGGCCACGCATGCCAATCAACCGGGGCGCACCGGCCACGGCCAGCGGCAGATCCACGCTGGTGGCACGCCCGCCCGGCTCCTCGACCTGAAGCGTCAGTTCGGCACGCAGCGGGCGCGTCGTGTCCGGCGCGCGGTCCAGGGTGAGGGTCAGGATGGCGCGGCCATCGGCGTCGGTCTCAGGCAGGTCGGCCGAGAGCATGTTGGGGGCGAAGCTCTCATCCTCCAGGCCGAACAGATAGCCCTGGAAGGCCGGGAAGGGGCTGCGCTCGGTGATCAGGCGGTATTGCGCATGGCCGCTGAGGCCTGCGCCCGGCGCGCCATACAGAAAGCGCGCGGTGACGGGAATGGCGAGCGGCCGGCTCGGGGTGAGTGGCCCGGGCGCGGGGCCGATCTCGACCGCCAGGCGCTCGGGCACGAAGGCATCCACGCGCAGAGTCACCTCGCCCACCGGGGGGGCATTGGGGTCGGTCAGGGCTTCAACCTTCCAGGCGCCGGCGGGGGCGGCGGCGGGCAAGGTGACGGGCCAATGCGCGCCATCGCGCAGCACTGTCTCGGCCGCCACCTGGCCATTGGGGCGGCGCAGACGAAGGCGAACGGGCAGGCTGGAGGGCTGGCCCGCCACATCCCGCAGCAGCACCATGGCCTGCACCGTCTCACCGGGGCGATAAATGCCGCGATCCAGCCAGAGGAAGGCGTCCAGCGGCCCCGGATGCGCGCGCCCCGCCACGCCACGATCCGACAAATCAAAAGAGGCGGCCTCCAGGTCCAAGGACACCAGATCATCGGCGGTGCTGGCATGCAGGGAGACGGGCGCCATCGGGCCTGCGCCGCGCAGCAGGGGGGGCGCGAAGCGGGCCAGGCCATCGGGGCCGGTTTCCACCTCCGCCAGGATTTCATTGTTGCGCGCCATCAGCGCCACGCGGGTGCCGGCGGCAGGCTGCGAATCGCCCAGATGCCGCGCCTGCACCGCCAGGCCACCCGCACCGCGCCAGGCGGTAAGGCCGAGGTCGGTCACGATCAGGGGCTGCGCCGTGGCCAGGTTTTGCGCCTGATTCGTCCCATCGCCCGGCAGCGCGACCATGACGTAAAGGCCAGGGCCGGCCACACGCACTTCCTCCGGCACCGGAATGGAAAGGCGTTGCAGGCTGTTGGTCGGGTGCCGCGGCACCTCGATCCGCCCTTCCCAGACCACACGGCCCCAGGCTTCGGGCAGATCCTGCGCGGTCCAGCTGTCCAGTTGCTCGCCCAGGCGCCAATCGCGCGTCAAGGGCACGAGGTTGCGTTCCGCGATGCGGATGATGCGCATCTGCACGCCCGTGATGTTCATCAATGCCAGCGGCACCCGCGCCTGCTGACCGCGCGCCAGCAGGAAGGCACGGCTGTCAAAGGCCATGCGAGGCGCACGGTCTGGCATGGCGATGTTCACCGCCGTGTCGCGGTTCAGGCGCAGCCCATCCTCGCCGGGCAGGCCCTGGCGCAGCAGCAGCCGCGTGGTGCGACCATGCGGCAGGCCGACCGCGCAGAGCGAATCGCCATCACGCGTGATGGCAAGGCCGGGAATGGTGGGTTCGGCGCGAATCCAATCCTGCGGCTGCCAGTCCTGGCGGCGGGCGGGGGGCAGGGTGAAGCTGAGGCAGGCGCGCGGCGGTTCGGCCTCGCTTTCGGTGTTCACGCGCGTCACCAGCAGGCCGGCGGCGCGGCGGGCCTGGGTCAGCGCCTCGGTGTAGCGGGCGTCATTGGGCGCGCGCTCCAGCACGGCCTCCAGCGCCGCGATTTGCTGGGCCGGACGCTCCATCCGGCCCAGCGCCTCGGCGACCAACAGGAGTGAGGGGATTTCGGGCGGGCCGGCCGGGACCATCATGAAATTCTGCCAGGCGGCTTGCAGCGCGCGGGCGGGTTCGGGCGGGGCACGGCGCAACTGCGCGCGGGCCAGGGCGAGCCATTGCGCGGGCGTCACCTCACCCATGCCGGCGCGCTCTTCCCAGGCGGCGGCGGCATTGGGCCAG
>CANHTE010000076.1 GCA_947462945.1 Acetobacteraceae bacterium | reverse complement strand
TCGCCTGCGGGATGAGTGCCCCAACGAGACGTTGTTCCCCTCGATGGCTCAGGCCCGGGCGGTGCTGGCCACCTGGCGGCAGGACTAAAACACCATCCGGCCGCACTCGAAACTGGGCGGGACCCCCTGCCGAGATCGCCGGCCAACGGGTTTGGGCGCATGCCCACAAATCCGTCGCCATCATTTCAACCATCAGCCATCAACACAGAGGACTCTCCGTCTGACCGGATACACTCAGGGGGGCACGTCAAGACCATTGATCTCCGGCTCATCCCGTCCCGCCAGTCAGTTCTCCGACCTCGTTCTCCTTTGGGTCGCCAGCGCAACCAAACCCGGCATCACCCGGGCGGCAGGGCAGGTCAGTCCAGCCGCGCCCCCACCGAACGGGCGATGGCACCCCAACGCTCGGTATCGGATTGCAGCAGTCGGCCTAACGCCTCCGGTCCCGTCGCCTGAATTTCGACCCCCTGGTCCGCCAACGCAGTACGCAGCGCAGGGCGTGAGGTCACGCTGACCAGCGTTTCGCTCAGCAGGGCCAGGATCGGCGCCGGCACGCGGGCGGGGGCGAAGAAGGCGAACCAGGTGGTCGCTTCATAACCCGGCACGCTCTCCGCGATCGCCGGCAAGTCCGGCAGCGAGGCCAGGCGCCGAGGCGTGGAGATGCCGAGCAGCTTCACCTGACCCTGACGCCCCCGGGAAACCGCGCCCGGCGCGCTGTCCAGATGCAGATCCACACGGCCCGCCAAGAGATCCGCCACCGGCGAGCCGCGATAGGGCACATGCACCAGGCTGATCCGGGCCTCGCGCTGGAGCAGTTCCATCGCCAAATGGATGGGCGTGCCGTTGCCGGGCGTGGCATAGGTGATTGCCCCCGGGCGCGCGCGCGCCGCCGCCAGAAGCCCCGCCATGTCCGTGATGCCCGTTAGCAGCGAGGCGGTCAGCACCAGCGGCACATCGCCCAGCAGGCTGAGCGGCGCGAGGTCGCGGATCGCGTCATAGCTCAGTTGCGGCATCACCGCCGGGGCGGAGGCCAGCGCCGCAGAGGTGAAGAGGATGGTGTGGCCATCCGGCGCGGCGGTGGCGACGGCGGCAGCCCCGATGGTGGCGCCGGCGCCGGGGCGAGTCTCCACCACGACGGTCTGGCCCAGCGCCTCGGAGAGCGGCGCAGTCAGCACGCGCGCGATCACATCCACCACGCCCCCCGGCGGAAAGGGAACCACCAGCCGGACGGGACGGTTCTGCAGCGTCTGCGCCCCTGCCCCGCCTGAGGCGGCGATGACAGCGGTGGCGAGCATCAGCCCACGTCTTTGCACGGTCATGTCTTGTCCTCTGTCTTGCGGGGATGGTCCGGCGGGACGGGCGCCCGGTAGGGCAGACGCGAACGGATCTTGGTCAGCGTCGGGCTGTCGCCGCTGCGCACATATTGCTTCGCGGCGTCACGTGGCGGCTGCCAATCCCAGGGGGGGCGCTGGCCCTGAGACAGTGCCGCGCGCAGCATGTGCCGGCGCGACTGGCTCTCGCAGGCGGCGCGGTTGATGCCCTGGACATCCCAATGCGCGCGGATGGCGCCGATCATGGTGGCAACCTCCTCGGCATACTCAGGCAACGCCGCCAGGTCCCGCGCCTCCTGCGGATCGGCCGCGAGGTCGAAGAGCTGCGGGCCATGCGTCTCGCTCCAGATCATCTTGCGCGAGCCGCGCCGCAGCATCAGCCAGGGCTCGTCGCAGCCCTCGGCGGTGTATTCGCAGAGCACATCAGTGGGCCAATCCGTGGCCTCGCCCTTGGCGAGCGGCATGAGGTCGCGACCCTCAAAGGCCGTCGGGCCTGGCGCCCCCGTGGCCTGGCCGAGGATGGTCGGCGCGAGATCGAGCAGCGAGGTGTTCTCCTCACGCGCGGCGCCCTCGGGCCAGCCGGGACCCGCGATGATAAGCGGGACGCGCACCGAGCCCTCGAAGAGGCACATCTTGAACCACATCCCGCGCTCGCCGAGCATTTCGCCGTGGTCCGAGGTGAAGATGATGATCGTGTTCTCATCGAGACCCGCGGCCTTCAGCGTCGCCATCAATTGGCCGAGCTTGTCATCAATGTAGCTGGTCATGCCGTAATAGGCGTGGCGGGCGTCGCGCAGGCGATCCTGCGTGATGTCGTGCTCGTCGCAGCGCGTCAGCAGATAGTGGCGCTGGCTGCGGCCATCCTGCGCCGCATAGGGGATCGGCCCCACCGCCGGCATATCGATTTCCGCCGGGTCGTAGCGGTCCCAGTATTCCTGGGTGGTGACGAAGGGGTTGTGCGGATGGGTGAAGGAGACGGTCATGAAGAAGGGGCGCTTGTCCTCATCCCGTGCCAGATCATAGAGCTTGCGCTCGGCAGCGTGGGCGACCTCCTCGTCGAAATCGAGTTGCAGGCTGCGGGTGCAAAGCCCAGCCTCCACCACGCCGAGCAGGCTCATCCGCGCGCCCGAGGCTGGCGGATCGGATTGCCAATCCGGCGTCCAGGTGAAGTCGGAGGGGTAGATATCGGTGGTGATCCGCTCCTCATAGCCATGCAACTGATCTGGCCCGACGAAATGCATCTTGCCGGCCAGGATGGTGCGATAACCCTCCAGCCGCAGGTGATGCATCAGCGTGGGCGTGGAGGAGGGAAAATCCGCGCCATTGTCGAAGGCGCCAATGCTCGTGGCGCGCTGGCCCGTCAGCATGGAAGCGCGCGAGGGCGCGCAGATCGGAAAGTTGCAATAGGTGTTGCCGAAGACCGTGCCGCGCGCCGCCAGCGCGTTGATATGCGGCGTCTTCGCGACCTTGTTGCCGTAGGCGGGCAGCGCGCCGGCGGTCAACTGATCGGCCATGACAAGAAGGATATTGGGTTTGCGCATGGGGCTGTCCTGGTTCGTCATGGGATGAGGATGATCTTGGCCGCCGCGACTCGTCCGGCGTCGATATCGGCCACGGCTTTCGCGCCCTCGGAGAGGGGGCGCGTCTCCAGCCAATCCAGCGCGCCGAAGCGTCCGCCGACCAGCAAGCGCACCACGGTGCGGAACTCCCCGGGCGTGTAGCAATAGGTGCCGGTGAAGGTGATCTCCTGCAGCGTCAGACGGCGGACATCGAGGCCCTCGGCGCCCGGGAGCAGCCCGGCATGGACGATGACGCCGCCGGGGCGCGCGATGCGGCAGGAGGCGGCGCGCGTCGTGGCGCTGCCCACCGCGTCCAGGATGAAATCGGCGCTGCCATCCTCGGGCCCGTCCTCGGGCGCGCGGGCCAAGGTGATGCCTGCGCGCATCGCCGTCTCGCGCCGCGCTGCATTGGGCTCGATCAGGTAAATCTCCCCGGCTCCGGCCTGGCGCAGCACCAAGGCGGAGGCGAGGCCGATGGCGCCGCCGCCGAGCACGACGCAACGCGCAGCCGGTAAGGGCTGACCGAGCAGCCGCGCGCCATGATGCACGGCGTGATAGGCGACAGCGATGGGCTCGGCCAGCGCGGCATGGGCGGCCGGCATCTCTTCAGGAATCACCACCAGATTCTCAATCGGCGCGCGCACCCACTCGGCGAAGGCACCGGGCCGCGGCGGCATGGAGAGGATTTCCCGGCGCGGCGAGAGATGCGGCCGCCCCTCCCGCGCGAAGGCGCAATCCATCGGCACCCAGAGCGGGTTCACCGCGACACGTTGCCCGGCGAGCGGCCCGTCCAGCACCCGCCCTGCCGCCTCATGGCCCAGGATGATCGGCGTGGGGCGGCGCGCATCATGGCCATGGATGGCGTGCATATCGGAGCCGCAAATCCCCACCGCCTCCACGCGGATCAGCGCCTCGCCGGCCAGCGCGCCGGGCTCGGGCTCGTCGCGATAGACCAGCGTGTTGGGGGCGGTCTGAACGAGTGCTTTCATTTGGGGGCCTTCATTTGGCGAGAAATCCTCCATCCACGGCCAGGATCTGGCCCGTCACATAAGCGCTGGCGTCCGAGCACAGGAACACGGCCGTGCCGTGCAGATCCTCCAGTCGCCCGTTGCGGCCGATGCAGGTGCGCTCGGCCAAGGATGCCGCGCGCGCCGTGTCGTTGAAGACGGGCGCGGTGAGCGGCGTCGGGAAGAAACCGGGGGCGATGGCGTTGCAGGTGATGCCCTTGCGGGACCAGGCCTCGGCGATGGCGCGCGTAAGCTGCGCGATGCCGCCCTTGCCCGCGCCATAAGGTGCGCTGTCAGGAAAGGCGCGGAAGGATTGCAGCGAGCCGATGTTGAGGATGCGCCCCCAGCCGCGCGCCGCCATGGCAGGCGCGAAGCGCTGCGTCAGCAGGAAGGGCGCGCGCAGATGGAGCGCCATGTGGAGGTCGAACGCCGTAGCCGTCACCTCCGCAAATGGCTGGCGTAAGTTCACGCCGGCGGCGTTCACCAGGATGTCGGGCGAGGCAGTGAGGGCGCTGAAATCCGATACTGTCAGGTCCAGCGGCAGCGCCTCCGCTGCGATGCCCTCGCCGCCGAGTTCCGCCACCGCCTGGGCAAGTTCCGCCTCGCGCCGCGCGGAGAGGATCAGCCGCGCGCCCGCCAGGCCCAGCGCACGCGCAATGGCGAGGCCGATTCCCGAATTGCCGCCGGTGACGAAGGCCGTACGGCCCTCCAGCGAGAAGAGGCGGCCGAGGCGGTTCACGCCGGGCGCAGCGCCATGGCGAGCGTGCGCTCATCCATGCGCGCCTCCATGCGGAAGCCCGGGCGGCAGGCCCAGACATTGATCAGGTTGTAGAGCGGGATCACACCCACATCCTCCGCCGCCATGCGCACGGCGTCGCGCAGCATCGCCTCGCGCGTGGCATCATCCGTGGTCACCAGCGCGCGCTCCACCAGGGCGTCCATGGCAGGGTTGGAATAGCGGTGGTGGTTGACGGCGCCGAGCCGGCGCTCGCGGTCGAAGCTGCCGACGACGTTCATGAGGGCGCCGAAGGAATCCGCGGCCGACGAGCCCCAGCCGATCAGGTGCATGGCGAATTCCTGCCGCGCCGCCCGCGCCGGGAAGGCGGCCCAGGGCAGCGCCACGACCTCGGTTCGGATGCCCACGCGCGTCCACATCTGCGCCACGGCCTGGCAGGTGCGGCTGTCATTCGGGTAGCGGTCATTCGGCGTGTGCAGGGCGAGGCGGAAACCTTGCGGAAATCCGGCCTCGGCCAGCAGGCGGCGCGCCGCCTCGGGCTCATAGGGTGGAACCGGCACCTCGGGGTTGAAAGAAAAGGTGCCAGGCGGCAGCCACTGCCCGGCTGGGCGGGCCGTGCCCTCCATCACGCGCGCGGCCAGCGCCGTTCGGTCAATGGCCAGGGAGAGCGCGCGGCGCACCCGCAGGTCGCGCAGCGGGTTGGTGGCGAGCGGGCGGCCGTCATTGTCAGTGACGAAGACAGGGTTCTCCTGCCGCGAGAAATCGGGGGCCAGGAAGATCAGCCGCAGGCTCGGCGCCTCGGCGATTGTGACGCGCGCATCGCGCCGCAACCGGGCGAGATCGGCCGATGGGACCTGGTCGATCACGTCCACATCGCCCGCCAGCACGGCAGCGAGGCGCGCACTGTCATTGGTGATCATGCGCGTGCTGACTCGCGCCCAGGGCTCGGGCCCGCGCCAATAGGCGTCGTTGCGGACGAGCTCGATGCGATCGCCCGCGCGGAAGGAGACGAAGCGATAGGGCCCGGTGCCGATGGTGGCGCGGCCGCTGTTGAAATCCTCGGTGGTGGCCCCACTCGCCGCGTGGCGGGCGATGATGGCAATGAAGCCGAGGTCGCTCGGCATGGAGGGATGCGGCCGCGCGGAATGCAGGCGGATGGTCAAAGGGTCGAGGATCTCAACGCGGGTGATGGCGCGCAGGAAGACGCCGAAGCCGCCGGGGCTGTTGGGCACATTGGGCGCGCGCTCGATGGTGAAGGCCACGTCATCGGCGGTGAAAGCCCGGCCATCATGCCACGTGACACCCGCGCGCAGCTTGAATTCCCAAACCGTGTCGGAGACCAGGCGCCAGCTCTCGGCCAGGCCCGGCACCAGGCGCGCATCGGCGGTGCGTTCGGTCAGCCGGTCGAAGATGTGTGAGGCGATGGCGCTGTTGAAGGAGGCGTTGAAGAAATGCGGGTCCATCGAGGTGACGGGCGCCCCGATGGCGATGGTCAGCGCCGGCCCCGCGGGGCTTTGCGCCAGGGCTGGCGTGGCCGCGGCAGCGGCGAGCAGGGCACGGCGGGTCGCTTTCATCATCATGCTCATTGTCCCGAACTGGCGCGGATGACGCGCCCTGGATTGGCCTCGGTGCGCTGCCCGTCGCGCAGAGTGCAGACGCCGGCGAGCAGGACGTGCTGGAACCCCTCGGGGTGGCGGCGCGGTTCGCGCACGCTGCTCACATCCCGCACGCGGCGCGGATCGAAGACGGTGATGTCGGCCAGTGCCCCCGCATGCAGCCGGCCGCGATCCCGCAACCCCAGGCGTTCGGCGGGCAGCGAGGTGATGCGCCGCACCGCCTCGGGCAGGCTCAGCACGCCCTCATCGCGCACGTAATGGCCCAGCAGCCGCGCCACCCAGCCATAACCGCTGAGCGAGCCGATGGTCTCGCCCAGCGGCCCGCGCGGCGTCAGTGCCTTGGTGTCGGACATGACGGCGCATTCGGCCT
>CANHTE010000075.1 GCA_947462945.1 Acetobacteraceae bacterium | reverse complement strand
GTCCGAAAAGGGCAATGCCCCATCTGAGCGCGCAGGGTGCTGCGAGTCATATCCCTTGATTACCCAGAAAATTCCATCTAAACCCAAATCAGCCCAATAGCGGATGCCGCAAGCTCGGGGGGGCGAGCGCATCTGGAAAAGGGCTGGTCGGGCGAGCCGACGGGGTTCCGGGGGGGACCTCGTCGGCCGCTGCCTCAAAGCTTCAATCAGTCTCCCCCCAATTCGGCGACATCCATCCAGCGGGGGGGGCATCCAGCGGCACGATGACCCAATTCCGGGGCAAGTTCACCAACGGTCTGGACAAGAAGGGGCGCTGCAGCGTGCCCGCTTCCTTCCGTGCCCGCCTGGGTGGGGACGCCCTGGTCCTGCGCCGCTCCGTCAGCCCCGATCACCTCTACATCGAAGCCTGGCCGGTGTCCCAATTCGATGCCGCCAGCCGGGACACCAACCCTCTCAACCCCCTGAGCCCCGCCCAGGACGCAGAGGATTACGCCTATATTGTCGATGTGGCCGAGGTCACACCCGACCCTGACGGCCGCATCATCCTTCCGCGCGACTTCATTGATTATGCCGGGCTGACCGATGAGGTGGCGTTCCTCGGCCGGTTGAACTGGTTCGAGCTCTGGCAGCCCGCCGCCGCCGAACGCCGCATCGAGGAAGCGCGCCGCGCCATCGCCACCCGCGCCGCCGCCGCATGAGCCACATTCCCGTCCTGCTGGCCGAGGTTCTGCACAGCCTGGCGCCCTGCGCGGGTGAGGCGATCCTGGACGGCACCTTCGGCGGTGGCGGCTATGCCCGCGCCATCCTGGAGGCCGCCCCCTGCACCGTCTGGGCCATGGATCGCGATGCCGAGGCGATTGCGCGCGGCGCCGCACTCGCCGCCGCCCATCCCGGCCGGCTGCACCTCATCGAGGGCCGCTTCGGGGATATGCTGGCGCTGCTGGCCGCGCGCGGCGTCTCCCAGCTGGATGGCGTGGTGCTGGATCTGGGCGTCTCCTCCTTTCAGATCGACACGCCCGAGCGTGGCTTTTCCTTCCGTTTCGACGGCCCGCTGGACATGCGGATGGGCCAATCCGGCCCCACGGCGGCCGATCTCGTGAACACCCTGCCCGAGGCCGAATTGGCCAATCTGATCTGGGAATTCGGTGAGGAGCGCTTCTCCCGCCGGGTGGCGCGCGCCATCCTCAAGGCCCGCGCGGAAACCCCCTTCACCACCACGCTGCAACTGGCCGAGGTGATCCGCCGCGCCGTGCCGCGCGATCCTTCGGGCATTCATGGCGCCACGCGCAGCTTCCAGGCCCTGCGCATCCGCGTGAATGACGAGTTGGGCGAGATCGAGCGCGCGCTGGAACAGGCGCTGCAACTGCTGGCGCCGGGCGGGCGGCTCATCATCGTCTCGTTTCATTCGCTGGAGGACCGGCTGGTGAAGCGCGCCTTCCAGAAGGCCAGCGGCCGCACCCCCGGCACGTCGCGCCATGATCCCAGCATGCTGCTGGCGCCCCGCGGCCCGGCGCCCTTCACCCTGCTCACCCCGCGCTCGATCCGCCCGAGTGCGGCCGAATGCGCGGCCAATCCCCGCGCCCGCTCCGCCCATCTGCGCGCCTTGCAGCGTTGCCCGGAAAGTCACGCCGCATGATCCACCCGCTGACGCTCATCACCTTCGCCGCCTTCCTGGGCTCGGGCCTCTACGTCTTCCAGACCAAGGAGACGATGCGCAAACTGGACCAGGAACTCCGCGAAATTCACCGCGAGACCGAGGCGGAGCGCGGCCGCACACAAACGCTCTCGGCCGAATGGGCGCGGCTGAATGACCAGGACCGGCTGCGCCAGATGGCGGCGGCGCATCTGCGCCACATGCAGCCGATGGAGCCCGTGCAATTCCAGCGGATCGAGGATGCGCAGCGCCGCATGCCGCAGGCCGTGACCTTCGCCGCACTTCCCACGGGCTTCCAGCGCCGCTCGGACGCGCCCTCGGCGCCCGGTGAAGTGCTGGTCTTCACCGCTGCCAGCCAGCGCCCCACGCCGGAGCCCCGCGTGGCCCTTGCCGCACTGCCCGCACCCCCCGTGGTGGCGCCTGCCGCCCCGGCACCGACGGTTGCGGCGCCCATCGGTCCAGTCCCGGCCGCCGTCGTGGCGCCCGCCCCCCCCGCGATCCTCGTCGCCGCCCCCCGCCCGGCCGAGCCGCCGCGCGCCACCGCGCCGCGCCCCCGGCCTGAAGTGGCGGCCCTGCCGCCCATCGCAGCCCCCGCCCAACCCGCCGCGCGCGCCCCGGCACCAAACCAATATGCCGAAGGCCTCGGGCAGTCCGGCCGCCTGGCCTCGCCCAGCGCGCCGCCGCCCGCCGCGATGCGGACGGCGCTGCATGTGCAATCGGCACCCCCGCAGGGCTCGCTGCTGGGCGGCGGGGGCGGCAGCCTGCCACCACCGGTGCCCTTCAGCCGATGAACGACCTCCCCCCCCCCTCCCCCGACTTCATCCCGCACCAGCAGGCGGCCAATGCCCAGCCTGCGCCGGAAAGCCAATCCCGCGCGCTGGTGCGCGTGGCCGGCCAGCAGGTGGTGCATCAACGCCGGATGCAGGGGCGGCTGCTCTTCGCCGCACTCGGTTTTGGCGTGCTGTTCCTTGCCGTTGGCATGAAGCTGACGGATGCGACCATCATCTCCCCCGCGCCCTCCCGCCTGGCACAGGCACCGCGCCTGCCGGCGGCCGAGCCGCCGGTCAGCCGCGCCGCCGTGACAGACCGCAATGGCGAGGTGCTGGCCGTCACCGTGCGCGGCACCGCGCTCTATGCCCGCCCGGCCGAGATCGACAACCCCGCCCGCGTCGCGGACCAGTTGATCCGCATCCTGCCCCATCTGGAGCGGGACAGGCTGTTGCCGCGCCTCAGCCCACCCCGGCAATTCGCCTATCTGGACCGGTTCATCACACCCCGGCAGCAGCAGGCGATCAACGACCTGGGCGTGCTCGGCCTGTATTTCGAAACGGCCGAGCGCCGCACCTATCCGCGCGGGCGGGATGCTGCCCATGTGCTCGGCGCCGTGGATGTGGATGGCGAGGGCATTGCCGGCGTCGAGAAATGGTATGATGAGCGCCTGCGCGTCTCGCGGGAGCCGCTGCAGCTGGCCATTGATATCCGCATCCAGCGCGAACTGCGCGAGGCGCTGGAATGGTCGATCGAGCGTTTCAACGCGATTGGCGGCTCCGCCATCCTGATGGATGTGCACACCGCCGAAGTGCTCGGCATGGTGAGCCTGCCGGATTTCGCCGCCGCCAACCTCGCCACCGCCCCGGCCGAGCAGCGCTTCAACCGCGCCGTGACCGGCGTTTATGAGCCGGGCTCCACCTTCAAGCTGTTTACCTCCGCCATGGCGCTGGAACTCGGCACGGTGCAGATGTCGGGCGGCTTTGATGCCTCCCGCCCCATCCGCATCGGCCGGCATGAGATCAATGACTTCAAGGGCAAGAACCGCTGGCTGAGCCTGCCCGAGATCATCGCCTATTCGTCCAACCTCGCCAGCGCGCATATGGCGATGTCGGTCGGCCCCACGCGGCACCGGGAATTCCTGGGGCGGCTGGGCATGCTCAATCGAACGGGTGTGGAGCTTCCGGAATCGGCGGCAATCCTCGCCCCATCGCAGCGCAACTGGCGTGACATCAACACCATGACCATCGGCTTCGGCCATGGCATTTCGGTCACGCCCCTGCATATCGTGAATGGCGTCTCGGCCCTTGCCAATGGCGGCACGCTGCGCTCCCCCACCGTCCTCGCCGTGCCGCCGGGCGGTGAGCGCGAGGGCGTGCGCGTGATCAGCGAACGCACGTCGGAGCAGATGCGCCGGCTGATGCGGGTTGCCGTCACGGATGGCTCGGGCCGGCAGGCCGAAAGCCCGGGCTATTTCGTCGGCGGCAAGACCGGCACGGCGCAAAAGACGAATGAGCGCGGGCAATATCAGGAAAACCGGCGCATCTCCTCCTTCGTGGGCGCCTTCCCGATGAATGCGCCACGCTATGCGCTGCATGTCCTGGTGGATGAGCCCAAGCCACGCGCCGATACCGGCGGCTATGCCACGGCCGGCGTGGTGGCCGCCCCCACCGCCCGCCGCGTGGTGGAGCGCGTGGCCCCCATCCTGGGCATGGTGCCGGAGACCGACCGCATCGCGCAGATCCAGGCCAGCATCGCCCTGCCCCTGAGCGGCACGCGCGCGCGCGCCGCCACCGCCGCCCCCGCTCCGCGTGCGCCCGCCACAGCCACCCCCGCCATGCTGCCCCGCGCGCCCGCAACCGGGCTGGAACAGCCCACCCCGCCCATCCGCCGCACCGATGCCAGCGATGGCATCGCCATGCCGCGCCTCGTTCTCGCCCCCATGCCCTCCCTCGCTGAGCCAGGCCGTGCGGCTCGATGATCTCCCGGCCTTGTTTCCTGGCCTGAGTGCCGAGGATTTGCGCGGCATCACGGCGGATCACCGCGCCGTGCGGCCGGGCTATCTCTTTGCCGCGCTGCCCGGCCTGCGGCATGATGGCCGCGCCTTCATCGCCGATGCCGTGACAGCCGGCGCCAGCGCCATCCTGGCACCCACCGATACCGCCTGGCCGGCCAATGCGGCACCGCGCCCCTTTCTGCGCAGCGATGACCCGCGGCGGATGCTGGCGCTGATCGCCGCCGCATTCCACGGCGCGCAACCCGCGCATGTGGTCGCCATCACCGGCACCAATGGCAAGACCAGCACCGCCGATTTTCATCGCCAATTGATGGGCGGCAACGCGGCCTCGCTCGGCACGCTCGGCCTCATCGCGCCCGGCTTTCCGGCGGGCGAGAGCCTGACGACGCCGGACCCCGTGGCGCTGCACGCCACCCTGGCCGCGCTGCACCGCGCCGGCATCACCGACCTCGCCATGGAAGCCAGCTCCCACGGGCTGGATCAGCGCCGGCTGGATGGCGTGCGCCTGGCCGCCGCCGCCTTCACCAATCTGACGCGGGACCACCTGGATTACCACGGCACGATGGACGCCTATCGCGCGGCCAAGCTGCGCCTGTTCGACACGCTTCTGCCCGAAGGCGCACCCGCCGTTCTCCATACCGGCATGGAGGCCGAGACGCTGGCCGCCCTGCGCGCCATCATCACCCGGCGCGGCCTGCGCGGCATCGAGGCGGGTGAGGATGCGCGCGATTTGCGCCTGCTGGCCCAGCGTGCCTTGCCGGCAGGCCAGCTTCTGGCGCTGGACGTCTTCGGCCAGCGGGCCGAATTCGCGCTGGCCGTGCCCGGGCGCTTCCAGGCGGATAACGCGCTGGTCGCGGCCGGCCTCGCCATCGGCCTGGGGCGCCCGGTGCCTGAGGTTTTGACCGCGCTGGAGCGTCTGGCCCCGGTGCGCGGCCGCATGGAACTCGCCGCCACCCTGCCCCATGGCGCCGCCGCCTATGTGGATTACGCCCATACCCCCGATGCTCTGGCGCGCCTGCTGGCGGCACTCCGCCCGCATCTGGGGCCGGGCGGGCGGCTGCATGTGCTGTTCGGCGCCGGTGGGGACCGCGACCCTGGCAAGCGCCCGCTGATGGGCGCCGCCGCCGCCGCAGGCGCCGATCTCGTCTGGGTGACGGATGACAATCCGCGCAGCGAAAACCCGGCCCTGATCCGCGCCGCCATCCTCGCTGCCGCCCCCGGCGCGCGGGATGCGGGGGAACGTGGCGCGGCCATCGCCAGCGCGCTCGATGCCCTTCGCCCCGGCGATGTGCTGGCGGTTGCCGGCAAGGGGCATGAAAGCGGCCAGACCATCGCAGGCGTCACCACGCCCTTCGATGATGCCGAAGTGATCCGCCGCCTGGTCGGGGGTGCGGCATGACGCCCCTCTGGACCGCCGCCGAATTGCGCGAAGCGACCGGCGGGGCCTGCGCCGATACGCTGAACCCCACAGGCATTTCCATCGACACACGCAGCCTTCAGCCGGGCGAGTTGTTCATCGCCCTGCGGGACCAGCGCGATGGCCATGATTTCGTGGCCGACGCCCTCGCCCAGGGCGGCTTCGCCATGGTGGACCGGGATATGCCAGAGGGGGACATGCCAAGCCCCGTGCTGCGCGTGGCCGATACCCTGGCCGGGCTGACGGCCCTGGGCGCGGCCGGGCGCGCGCGAATGGTGGGGCGCGTCATCGCCGTCACCGGCAGCGTGGGCAAGACCACCACGAAGGAAATGCTGCGCCGCGCCTGCCAGGCCCTGGGCACCACCCATGCCTCGGCCGCCAGCCACAACAATCATTGGGGCGTGCCACTGACGCTGGCACGCATGCCGCGCGGCACGGATTGGGCGGCCATCGAAATCGGCATGAACCACCGGCATGAAATCGCGCCGCTGGCGCGCCTCACCCGCGCGCATGTGGGCATCGTGACCGCCATCGGCACCGCGCATATCGGCCATCTGGGCAGCCAGGAGGCGATTGCGGAGGAGAAGGCCGATATCGCGGCCGGCATCGAGCCGGGTGGCATCGCCATCCTCCCGCAGGACAGCCCGCATTTCCCTCGCATGGCCGAGACGGCGCGGCGCCATGGCGCGCAGGTGCTGGGCTTTGGCGAAAGTCCCGAATCCTGGGCGCGCATGCTGGCCTGGCGCGGCAAGGCCGCCTCCAGCGAGGCCGAGT
>CANHTE010000074.1 GCA_947462945.1 Acetobacteraceae bacterium | reverse complement strand
TGAGGGGGCCGAGGCGGACCTGCTGAAGCTGGTGCGGCGGATGTTCACGCGGCTTGGCCTCAGCCTGCGCCGTCCGCGCCCGGCGGCGCCGCTCTGACATGTCCGCCAACGGCCACGCCTGGAGCGCCGCCATCTTCGGCCGCAACGAAGCCGCCACGATCGGCGCATGCATCGAGGCCCTGGCCCGTGCCGGGCAGGGAAAGGCGCTGCACGTCACGCTCATGCTGAACGGCACGACGGATGAGAGCCACCACGAGGCCGGGCTCGCGCTTCGGCGTTGTGGCCTGCGCGGCCGCATCTTCTTCATCGCCGAGGGCGACAAGGCGAATGCCTTCAACCATTTCATCCAGCATCTGCGCCCGACGGCCGAGACGTATTTCTTCGTGGATGCCTATGCCTGCGTGCAGCCCGATGCGCTGCATCTGCTGGACCAGGCCTTGGCCCGCACGCCCCAGGCGCAGGCAGCGGCGGCGGTTCCCTGCACCGGGCGCAGCGCTGCCAGGCTGCGGGCGGAGATGATCCGTGACCCGGGCCTGCATGGTTCGCTGTTCGCGCTGCGGGGCAGCTTCGTGCAGCGGCTGGCCACCCTGGGCGTGGCGCTGCCGGTGGGCCTGTATCGGGGCGATGGGCTGATCGGATCCCTCGTGCTGCATGATCTGGACGCGGTGCATGGCGGCTGGGATGGCAGCCGCATCGTGGTGGAACCGCGCGCGAGCTGGGCGGCGCCCAGCCTGAAGCCCTGGCGCTGGCGGGATGTGCGGCGGCATTGGCACCGCCTGATCCAGCAGGGGCGCGGCCGGCTGCAATGGGCCGCCATCCGTGAGATTCTCTACCCGCATGGCTTCCAGGCCCTGCCCCAGGATGCCGATGCCTGCGTGCTGCAATGGCTGCATCAGCGGCGTGGCCGGGCGCCCCGGATGTGGCGTGATCCCTTCGCGGTGCTGGCCCTGGCGCGGATGCGCCGCGCCGCATCCAGGCAAAGCCTCGCGCCCCGGCTGCTCAGTGAATGGAACGCCTCATGAGGTCAGCGCCAGGCATTGCGGGCGCGGCGGGCCATGCCGCGCCAGGTCCAGGGGCGCACCAGCTCCACCCACCACAGCGTCTGGCTGCCCTGGCTGAGGCTGAGCTTGTAGCGATCCGCCCCGGCCAGGAAGTCATAGATGCTGTCCCCCGCCGCCATGGCGCGGCCGATGGCCAGGCTGTGGCTGGTCAGGCCGGGCTTTTCGTGGCGGCCGGCCCCTGCCTGGTCAAAGCCGCTTTGGTAGGCGTGCACCCGGCCCTGGTGGCGGAAGTTGTAAAGATAGCCGATGTCGCTTTCGCCGGCGGCGATGCGCAGCAACTCCACCTCGCCGCGCCCGGCCGCCTCGGTGATGAGGGCGTGGTGGAAGCGGCGCATCCAATCCGTGGCGAAGGCGCCCGGCTTGCCGCGCGCTTCCCAGCTGGCCTGATGCAGCGGCAGCATCGCCGCGAAACCCGCCAGCGGATCGGCGAGGCAGGTGATGCTGAGCGCGCCCCGCGCCGCATAGCTGCGGTCGGACCGACGGATTTGCTGGCGGGCATTGGCGCTGCACAGGCCAAGCGGCCCCTGCCCCGCCGCCCGCAGGGCCGTGAGGTCGGCGAAGGGCGCCTCACGCGGCTGGGCGCGCCAGGCGATGCCGCCGGCACCGGCCATGCTCCCCTCCGCCACACCGCTCAGCACCAGGCGGCCTTGATCCAGGGCGGCACGCAGCAGGGCCGCGCCGATCCCGGGCGGGGCCAGTGGGGCATTGTGCTCGATGAAGGGCGCATCGAGCGTCGCATCGCCGCTCTCGGCCAGGCAGAGCCGGCCGCCCCGGCGGTTGAACAGCGCAAGGCCGAGCAAACGGCCCTCCTGCTCGGCGCGCAGCAGCACCGGGTCCGGATAGCGTTCCGCCGCCAGGCACCCCACCCAGCTCCAGGATTGGAAGAAGCCGTGCCCTGCCACCTCGGGCTCCAGCGCCCGCCACATGCGGCCCAGCGCCGCGAAATCCTGAACCGGCGAGAGATGGATCTGCACAACACCCAGCCTGCGGCGAAGTCCGGCGCATGACCAGCCCAGCCCGCGTGTTGCACGTGCTGAAAACCTATCGCCCGCAATTCACGGGTGAGGGCGTCTTCCTCGAACGCTCCAGCGCCGTCATGCAGGAACTGGCGCGCGATGTGGCGCATGAGCTGCTGGTGACGCATACGCCGCGCCCCGAGGGCACCGCCTGGAATGACACCCCCGCCTGGTGCAGCACCGTGGCGCGCGTCACCTGGCTGACGAACGGCCCGGTGGGTGATTTGCGGCGGGAGGCGATGCTGTGCTGGTGGTTTTTGCGCAACCTGCATCGCTTCCAGGCGGTGCATTTCCGCACACATGCCGATTGGTATTTCCTGACCTATGTGATGAGCAGGCTGGCCGGGCGGCGGCTGCTGCTCTCGGCCACGCTGGATGACAGCCTGCCGGTATTGATCGGGCATTACCGCCCGCTCTGGCGGCGGCTCGCGGCGCGGGGCTTTCGGCTGTTTGACGGCTTCATCAGCATCAGCCCGCGGCTGCATGCGCAAAGCCAGGCCGTGGCAGGCGGGCGCTGCCACCTGCTGGCCTGCGGCATCACCGTGCCACCGCCAAACCCTGGTGAGCGCGCCCGGCTGCGCCGCCAGCTTGGCATGGGCGCGACTGATCCGTTGCTGATTTTCGTGGGCGGGCTGTGCGCCCGCAAGGACCCCGCCGCGCTGATCGAGGCCATGCCCGCCATCCTGGCGCAGCATCCCGGTGCCAGGCTGCTGCTGGTCGGCCCGCCCTTGGAGGCCGATTATGTGCTGGCACTGGAAGAAGCCGCCCGCCCGCTGCGCGGCGCCGTGATCTTCGTGGGGGAGCAGAGCGACCCGCACCCCTGGTTCGCCAGCGCCGACATCCTGGTCTTTGCCTCCCGGCTGGAGGGGTTCGGCACGGTGGTGCCGGAGGCGATGGCGCATCGCCTGCCCGTCGTTGCGCGCCGCCTGCTGGGGGTGAATGAGAGCTTCGTGCTGGAGGGGGAGACGGGGTTTCTCTTTGAAGACCAGGCCGGCTACCTCAAGGCCGTGCTGCGCCTGGCGGCGGAGCCCGCGCTGCGGGAACGCATGGGCCAGGCCGGCGCGGCCTTGGTGGCGCGGGAATTCGACATGGGGCGGATCGCGGCGCGCTACCTCGGCCTCTACGGCATGGCCGAGGCGATCCGCACACCGCCGGCCGGGACGCCGGAAACCCGTCTGGGCGCCACCGCCTCCATCCTGGACCGCCGCTTCCACACGCCAGCCGCGCCCCGGCCCGAAAGCGAGCCCCCGCTGCTGCTGACCATGGTGGATGCGGAGGAGGCCTTCGACTGGTCCCGCCCCTTCTGCCGCGAGGCGCGGGACGTGACCTCGATGCGCAGCCAGCATCTGGCGCATCGCGTGTTTGAACGGCATGGCGTGGTGCCGGTGTATCTGGCGGATTACCCGGTGGTCTCGCAGGATGACGGCCGCGCCACCCTGCGCGAGATGCTGCGCGGCGGCCATTGCGAGGTAGGCGCGCAGCTGCACCCCTGGGTGAACCCGCCCTTCACCGAAACGCTGGACCAGGCGAACAGCTTCGCCGGCAACCTGCCCGTGCCGACCGAACTCGCCAAGGCTGCCGCGCTGACGGACGCGCTGGGCGAGGCCTTCGGCCAGCATCCGCTGATCTATCGCACCGGCCGCTTCGGCGTGGGGCCGCGCACGGCCGATATCCTCAAGCATCTGGGCTATGCGGCCGATAGCAGCGTGGCGGCCTGCTGGCCGCCCGCCATGGCCCGCGGCGAGGCCGATGCCTGGGCGCCCAGCCGCGCACCCCATTGGGTGGACCGGGAACAGAGCCTGATGGAAATCCCCGTCTCGGTCTCGCTGGTGGGGCGGCTGGCGGGGCGGCCCGCGCGGCATATCGCGCCCTGGCTGTTCCACCCGGGCGCGGGGCGCCTGCCGGGCCTGGCCGCGCGGCTGGGCCTGCTGGAGCGCATCCGCCTGACGCCCGAGGGCATGACGCTGGAGGAAGCAAAGCGCCTGACCCGCGCGCTGCACGCGGCCGGGCATCGCGTCTTTGTCCTCACCTACCACTCGCCATCACTGGTGCCGGGCAATACGCCCTATGTCCGCAACTTGGCCGAGCGGGATGCCTTTCTGGACTGGCTGGATGGCTATTACGCCTTCTTCCGCGAGGAGATCGGCGGGCGCAACGCCAGCTGGCGGGACGTGCGCTACCCGACCCAGCGCGGCGCCGAACGGGTGGCGGCGGAATGAGCCGGCCATGAATATCCCCTGGCGCCAAACCCTGCCGGCCATCGGCCTGCCACCGCTGCTGCTGGTGCTGGGCTGCCTGGCCTGCGGGCTGCTGGCCTGGCGGGGCCGGCGCGGGGCGGGACTGCTGGGCGCGCTCTGTGCCGGCGTGCTGCTGCTGCTGGCCACGCCCGCCCTCTCGGGCCTGCTGCGCTGGACGCTGGAGCGGGAGGTGGCGCGGCCGCCAGCCGCCACGGCCGGGGCCACCGCTGGGGCCACCGCTGGGGCCATCATCATCCTGGGCGCCGAGGTCACGCATGGGCCGCAGGGCGCCATGGTGGGCATGCTGACGCTGGAGCGGCTGCGCGGCGGCGCGGCGCTGCATCGCCGCACAGGGCTGCCCATCCTGGTCACGGGGGGCGTGCTGGCGCCGGGTGATCCGCCCTTGGCGCAGCTCATGGCGCAAAGCCTGGCTGAGGATTTCGCCACCCCTGCCCGCTGGGTCGAGGCGCGCGCCATGAACACGGCCCAGAATGCCCGCTGGAGCGCCGAGCTGCTGGGGGCCGAGGGCATCACCAGCGCGCTCGTGGTCAGCCATGCCTGGCATTTGCCGCGCGCCATGGATGCCTTTGCCGGGGGCGCCCTGACGGTGACGCCGGCACCCCTGCACATCCACCGCGTGTCGCTGTCCCGGCTGGCCGATTGGCTGCCCCGCCCGGACCATCTGGCCGAGAGCTGGTACGCCCTGCGCGAATGGGCCGGGAGGGTGGTTCATGTTGTTGAGCGATAGGATGGCCGAAGCCCTGCCCGCCTGGTGCGATGCGCATCTGGCGGCACCGGACTCGCCGGATTTCTTCGCCAGCCGGCTTTGGTACGACACCATCCTGGCCCATGCCCTGCCGCCAGGGGCCAGCCCCGTCCTGGCGCGCTGCGGCGAGAGGCTTTTGGTGCCGCTGCTGCGCCAAGGCGGGCGGCTCACCGCCCTGGTCACGCCCTATAGCCTCGAATGGCGGCCTTTGCCGGTCGAAAACGCGGCCGATGGCGCGCTGCGGGATGCGGGGCAGGCGCTGGCGCGGCTTCTGGCCCGGCAGCCACCCACGCGGCTGGAGGCGCTGGACGCCGAGGCGCCGGGCATGGAGTCCATGCTGGAAGGGCTTCGCATGGCGGGCATGGCCGTCAGCCGCTTTCAGCATTTCGGCAATTGGCATGAGGCGCTGGCGCCAGGCGATGGTTGGCCAGGCTATCTTGCGGGCCGGCCTTCCGCGCTGCGCTCCACCATCCAGCGGCGCAGCGCGGCCATGCTGAAGCGGGGCCATGCGACGCTGCATGAAGCGCCCGGCGTCGGGCTGGAGCGCGCCATCCTCGCCTATGCCCAGGTGCGCGCACAAAGCTGGAAGCCGCAGGAACCCTTCCCGGATTTTGACGCGGCCCTGCTGCGTGCCACGGCAGCCCAGGGCAAGCTGCGCCTGGGCGTGCTCTGGGGCGGCGAAGGCCAGCCCATCGCCGCGCAATACTGGGTGCTTTCCGGCGGGCGGGCCTTGCTGCTGAAGCTCGCGCATCTGCGCGATGAAAAGGCGGGCTCCCCCGGCACGGTGCTGACCGCCTGGATGATCCGCCGCCTGATCGAGGTGGATGGCGCCCATGCGCTGGATTTCGGGCGGGGCGATGATGCCTATAAGCAGCTCTGGTGCAGCCAGCGGCGGCAGCGCATCGGGCTGATCCTGAGCGACCCCTGGCACCCGGCCGGCCTGCTGCAACTGGCCCGCCAGGCGGCGCAGCGCGGGCGAGACCTGCTGCTGGGGCGGCCCGCATGAAAATCCTCTACAGTCACCGCATCCGCTCCCGCGATGGGCAGGCGGTGCATCTGGAAGCGATGGTGGGCGCCCTGCGCGCGGCGGGGCATGAGGTGCGCATCAGCGGGCCGGAGGGCTTCGCCCGCGCCTCATTGGGTGGCAGCAGCCCCGTGCTGGATGGCTTGCGGGCGCGGCTGCCCGGCTGGCTGGGTGAGCTGGCGGAAATCGCCTATGCGCTGCCCGCCACCTGGCGGCTGGATCGCGCCGCGCGCGGCTTCCGCCCGGATGTGATCTATGAACGCGCCAATCTGTTCCATTTCGCCGGCGCCTGGGTGGCGCGCTGGCGCCGCCTGCCCCTGCTGCTGGAGGTGAATTCCCCCCTGGCGCTGGAGCGCGCGCGCCATGGCCGGCTTTCGCTGCGCCGCATCGCCGCCGCGGCCGAGCGCCTGGTCTGGCGCCGCGCCAGCCATGTGCTGCCGGTGACCGAGGTGCTGGCCCAGCATCTGCGTGAGGCGGGGGTGGAGGCCACGCGCATCACGGTCATTCCCAATGGCATTGACCCGGTGGATTTCTCCGCCCCCGCGCCACGGCCGGCCGGGCCCGTCGTCACGCTCGGCTTCATCGGCTTTTTGCGTGACTGGCACGGGATGGACCGCGTGCTGGCCGCCATGGCGC
>CANHTE010000073.1 GCA_947462945.1 Acetobacteraceae bacterium | reverse complement strand
GCATCGCTTCGCGCGTGAGACGTTGGAACTGGCCGGTACCACCATCCCCCAGGGCGCGCTGGTGCTGGGCCTGATCGCCTCTGCAAATCGTGACCAGGGCGTTTTCGAGGCGCCGGACCGGCTGATGCTGGAGCGGCAGCCGAACCGTCATCTCAGCTTCGGGCTGGGCGGGCATTTTTGCATCGGGGCGGCGCTGGCCCGGTTGGAGGCGCAGGTGGCGATTACCGCCCTGCTGCGGCGCGGGCTACCGCAGCTGCTGCGTCCGGCCGACCCGCCGGCCTGGCGGTCCGGGCTCGTGCTGCGCGGGCTGGAGCGGCTGCCGTTGGCGCTGTAGCGCCGCTCGGACAATAGAGGTGCGCTATCGTGCTCGGGTTATGGGGAGGGTGCGCTGAGGGCGCTGGAAAGGTATCTCCTGATATTCCGACCGCCCGAGACTGTTCGGTGACGGTTCCCTTTCCTACGCCAGATTTCCGAGAGCTTTGGGCGGCGCTTCAAGTCGGACGTGCGATTTCGCCCCCCCCAAGATTCGCTCCGGCTCCAGGCAAACCGCGCCGAACACGACTCAACACTCAATTCCCCTGCCAGACGATGACGGTATCTGCAGTGCAGATGGCCAAGAAGACAATGCGTGCCCATCGTTCGTCGCGGATCGCGATGCGGCGCTCATCCTGGGGGCGGCTGAGGCGATGGATGCTTTATCTGGCAGCCATGACGTGACGTAACGTGCCGTGGAGCCTCGCTTCGGCGGACCCATGCTCGAACATTCACATCCGCAGCAAGGCCGTCGGATAGAACCTTCCGCCGTGCCGGCCGCCTTCCAGTACGAAGCCCCCCGGCATCTCCAGCCGCATCGCCTCGGCCGGCGCATCGGCCCATGGGTCCCAGGCCTGGTGCAGCACGCGGCCCTGCATGCCCTTGGCCTCCACGCCCAGCAGGTGCAGCAGGGTCGGCGCCACATCGGTCAGGTCCGCCATGCCCCGCATGGTCAGCCCGGGGGTGAAGGGCCCGCCTTCAAAGGCGAGGACCGTGGCGAGTTCGCGGCGGTGCAGCCCGCCATGCATGCCGCCCCCCTCGGGCACATCGCCCGCATCGAAGGGCGCGCGGCCGGGCAGGCCGTAATGGTCCGGGCCTTCCTCGCCCGCGAAAAGCAGCACGAGATCGGCAGCGCGGGGGTGATTTGCCTCCAGCAGCGCGAGTGGCGCGGTGTGGCCGGGCAGCAGCGCCGGGTCATTGGCCAAGAGGGGCCCTGCCCAATCCTGCCTTGCCAGCCAATCAGCCACCTGGGGCGCAAGGGCAGGGTCACTCAACCAGATGCCGGGCGCGCCGGCCGGGGCCACGGTGATGGCGGTGCCGCCCGCGCCGGCCGGCAGCCCGTCGCGCGCCATGAGGTCCGCCACGGGGATTTTCCGGTGGCCTGTCACATGGCCGTGATCAGACAGAACCACGAGGCCGATTTCCTTCGCATCAGGCTGCGCGTCCCGCCAGGCGGCAATCCGGGCCACGCAGGCATCGGCCTCTGCCATGGCGAGCGTGGTCTCGACATCGCCCAGTCCACGATAATGGAAGCTGATATCGGGCTCCGGGCACCAGAACAGCGCCACATCCGGGCGCAACTCGGGCAGGACATATTCCGTGAGCACCCGCGCGGTGTGGCGCGTGCGCGCCAGGTTGGGGATGCTGGCGGGCGGTGTTGCGCCCAGGTGCTCGGCCACGCGCAGCGCTTCGGGCGTGTCGGTATCCGCCGCATTCCAGCGGAACTGGCCCAGGCGCCGGGCGGCTGGGCTCGCCACCAGCGTCTGCCCCGGCGTGCCAGCCGAGACGACGGCGAAGGAGAGGCCGGCGGCCGCCAGATATTCACCGATACCGGGCCGCAGCAGCGGCGATTCCGCCCCGGCCGAGAGGATGCGGTAATCCGCCGCATCCTTGGTGCGCAGCAGCCGGTCGGGCGCCAGGGCGCGGTCGAACACCGTATTGGCCACCATGCCATGCGCCGCCGGCCGGCAGCCGGTGACGAGCGAGGGCGTTGCCACGCGGGTTTCGCTCGGGAAGACGCTCCGCGCTTCGGCGAAGCGCGTGCCACGGGCGATCAAGGCGCTCAACGCCGGCATGGCGGCGGGCGTCACCATGTCCGGGCGCAACCCGTCGAGGACGATGAGGATGAAACGCATGGTGAGGGCTCCTGGAAAGGCAGAAGAATGCCCCGCCCGGGCGGCGCCGTCACCGCGCCCCGTGTGACATTGTTGCGAATCCATTGCGCTCCGCTCGAGGGGATGGTCTAGAAGCCCATCGCCTCGAACGAGGTCGTTCGGGGGAATAATATGCCATAAAAACAAAATATTGGTTCGTGCGACATGATCCCTCGCGCAAGGGGGTGTGGTATAGGCAGAGGCAGCATTCGCGCGCTTGTGGGCTGTGATGAAGGGGATGGGCGGTATTGCAGCGAGAAATCGCACAAGTGATGGCATCCTGCGCGCTGCGCAGCTTCCGCTACATCGCCTTTCCGCCGGTCGTTTTCGAAGCGCCCAGGGGCCTGCCCGCGCCGGAGCCGCAAAATTCACCAATGGAGGAGCCGCAGGTTCCGCCGAGAACACCTGTGCATGCGCAGGTCCTTTCCGCTGAAGTCGTGCAGGCACCGCCCACCCAGGCGGAGGCTTTGCCATTACCGTCCAGCCCCTCCCTGGGGGAATTTTCGGCACTCGTCCCGGCTCCTCGTCTGGCCACAACCGCGCCGGCGGGCCCAGCGTCGCAGCTCGAGGCACCCATGCCAGCCATGCGTCGCCTGGCCGAATTCGCGGCGGCGGCGGCGACCGAGCCTGCGGCCCCACCCGACCGCCTGCGCCGCCTCGCGGAACTTTCCGCGGCCCCCAGCCTGGACCCTTCTGACGAGCCGGCAGCACCCCGGCGCTTTGCCCTGCTCAATGACATTGCCGTGGAACTGCGCCCCCGCCGCGTGCGCGCCAGCAGCCGCCGCCGGCCATGAGGCAGGATGAAGGCCTCCCATGCCGCTGATCGCCTTCGCCTCGCCCAAGGGTGGCGTGGGCAAAACCACGGTTGCCGCCCATGTGGCCGCCTTGCTGGCACGGCGCGGCCACAAGGTGATCGCGATCGACCTCGACCCCCAGAATGCGCTGCGCCTGCATCTCGGCGTACCCCTGCGGGATGAGCACTGCTTCCTGAGCCGCCTGGGCGCCCGCCCGGCCTGGCGCGACGCGCTGGTCGAAGCGGAAGCCGGCGTGCGGGTGCTGCCCCATGGCCCGGTGGACCCGGGGCGGACCCTGGAACTCAGCCAATTGCTCATGACCGAGCCGCAATTGCTGGCCGAGCCCGTGCGCGAAATGCTGGCCGTGCCGGACCTCATCGTGGTGCTGGACAGCCCGCCCGGGCCCAATGCGGGTTTGGCCGCCCTCACCCCCTGGCTCGATCTCATGGTGATCCTGTTGCTGTGTGATGCGGGCAGTGCCGCGATCATTCCGCAAGTCGCCAATAGCCGCTTCCTCGGCCGGGGCACGCTCGCCACCCGTTCGGCGGATCGTGCGGTGGTGGTGTTGAACCAGGTGGAGGAGGAGGAGCCGCTTTCGGACGCGGTCTTTGAGATGGCGCGCGCCGCACTGGGCACCCGGCTGATCGGCGCCATTTGCCGGGATTCGCATCTGGCCGAAGCCCTGGCCGATAAGCGCATGCTGCTGCAAGGCGAGCCTGGCGCCGGAGAAGATCTGCAATTGCTGGCCGAGGCCATCATCAAGCGCCTGAAATTGCCCCCGCCCGCAGGCCGTGATGGCGGCTTTTCGGCGTTGTTCGAATGGGGGCGGATATGAGCGCCGAACGCTTCTCGGAATACGTCCAGACCTTCCCCGGGGATGCGCCCTTTCGCGCGCGAATGACGCGCCTGGCCGCCATCACCACCGGCTTGCTGGGCGCCTTTTTCTTCATCACCGTGCCGATGGACGAGCAGGGGCAGGTCTGGCTCACGCTGGCCGGGATCGTCGCCTTTCTGCTTCTCAATCGCGACAAGTCCCGCAAGGTGGGCCTCATCCTCGTCGTACTCTCGGTGATGATCACGTCGCGCTATCTGTTCTGGCGCGCGACGGAAACGCTGGAATTCGAGAATGCGCTGCAATCCATCCTGGGCACGCTGCTGTTTGGCGCGGAACTCTTCGCCGGACTGCTGATGACGCTCTCCTATCTGCAGACCAGCTATCCGCTGGACCGCAAGCCCGTGCCCATGCCGATGGACCCCGACACATGGCCCACGGTGGATATCTACATCCCCAGCTACAACGAAAGCCTGGATCTGGTTCGCCCCACCGTGCTGGCGGCGATGAACATGGACTATCCGCGTGACAAGCTGAATGTCTGGATTCTGGATGATGGCCGCCGCCCGGAATTCCGCGACTTTGCCGAGGAATGCGGCTGCGGCTACATCATCCGGCCCGACAACAAGGGCGCCAAGGCCGGCAACCTCAATCACGCGATGCGCTACACCACCGGCGAATACATCGCCATTTTCGATTGCGACCATGCACCCACCCGCGCCTTCCTGCAACTCACCTTGGGCTGGCTGATCCGCGACAAGCGCAACGCCCTCGTGCAGACGCCGCACCACTTCTATTCGCCCGATCCCTTCGAGCGGAATCTGGTGCGCCAGCGCCTGGTGCCCAATGAGGGGCTGCTGTTCTACGGCGCCATCCAGCCCGGTTCCGACCTGTGGAACGCGGCTTTCTTCTGCGGCTCCTGCGCCGTCATTCGGCGCGAGGCGCTGGAGGAGGTGGGCGGGGTCCCCCATGTGACCGTGACCGAGGATTGCCACTGTGCGCTGAAGATGCAGCAGAAGGGCTGGCACACGGCCTATCTCCGCATTCCATTGGCGGCCGGCCTCGCGACCGAGCGCCTGGCCCTGCATATCGGTCAGCGGCTGCGCTGGGCGCGCGGCATGCTGCAGATCATGCGCACCGAGAACACGCTCTTCGCGCCCGGCCTGAAATGGATGCAGCGGTTTTGCTATTTCATCGCGGGCTTCGGCTTTCTGTTTGCGCTACCGCGGGTGATCTTCCTCACCTCGCCACTCGCATTCCTGTTCTTGGGTGAAAGCGTGATCGCGGCCAGCCCGCTGGCCATCATCGCCTATGCCGGCAGCCACATGTTCCACGCCGTGGCCACGACTGCGCGGCTCAACGGCAAGCACCGCCATTCCTTCTGGTCCGAGATTTACGAGGCCTCGCTGGCGGTTCCCCTTCTGCCCGTCACGCTGCTGACCTTGTGGGACCCGTCCAAAGGAAAATTCAACGTGACCGACAAGGGCGGCATCCTGGAGGCGGGCTATCTCGATCTCCGCGCGGTTGCGCCCAACCTCATCATGCTGGTGCTGCTGACCGCAGGTTTCGTGATTGGCGTCTGGGGCAGCTTCACGCATGATTTCAGCAGCCTGGAAGGGCGCGCCTATCTGCTGAATACCATCTGGGCGGGGCTTTGCCTCATCCCTCTCGCCGGCAGCGTCGCCGTCGGGCGTGAGCGTGAGCAATCGCGCATCCGCGCCCGGGTGGAGGCTGATCTGCCTGGCGAGCTTATCCTATCCTCGGGCGAGCGGCTGCCGACGCGCAGCGCCAATCTCTCGCTCTCCGGCGCGCGGCTGATCATTGATCGGGCCGTGGGTGTGGCGGAGGATGATGAGGTGAAGGTCGCCTTCGAGACGGGGGGCGAGACGGTCGAGTTGCGCGCCCGCGTCATTCGCTGGGATGGCAGCGAGGTCTATCTGGAATTCATCATCGAAAGCATCGCCGATGAGGCCGGGGTTGTGCGCGCCTTTTTCGGGCGCCCCGATGCCTGGCTCTATTGGGACAATTGGCCCGAGGATAAGCCTTTGCGTTCACTTTGGACTGTGGTCCTGGCTTCGGCCGATGCGGTGTTCCGCAAATATCGCTTCGGCATCCTGCGCGCGGCGAAACCGATTGCGGGTCTGGCCAAGCCGCAGGCACCGCGCGTGACCGATGTGCTGGCGCCGCGCCGGCCGAATGCCTCCCTGCCTGCTGCCGCCAACCTGCCCAGGCCGGCCCCGGCCAGCACGGCCGCGCTGCTGGCGCTCATCTTGCTCGGCGCCATCGCCGGCTTCACGCCCGCTGCGGCCCAGCCACCTGCTGCGCCGCCGGCAAGCGCGCCGCCCGCGAGCACGCTGATGGAGGCCGAGGGCTTGCCCCCCGGTGCCCGCATCGTGACCCGCAGCCTGCGCGAGTTGGGTCTCTCTGGCCCCATGCAATTGCGTGGCGTGAACGATCTGCAGGGCGTGTTGTTCGGCCTGCGCGGCGATGAGGTGGTGACCCAGGCGCGCGTGACGGTGGCGGGCGGCGCTTCGCCCGCGCTCATCCCCTCGCTCAGCCAGATCGCCATCACGCTGAATGACCAGTTCATTGGCACCATCCCGATGGATGCGGCGCGGCAGAGTTTTGGCCCGCTGGAATTCCCGCTGGACCCGCTGTTCTTCGCCGAGGTGAACCGCCTGAATTTCCGCTTCGCCGGGCGCTACACCACCGAATGCAATGACCCGCTTTCGGGCCTGCTCTGGGCCACCGTCTCCGATCTTTCGACGGTGCAGCTGCGCATCGAACGACTGCCTCCCAACCGTGATCTTGCGCGCCTGCCGGAGCCCATTTTTGACCGGCGCGTGCTCTCGGGCAGCGTGACCGTGCCCATGGTCCTGCCCGAGACGCTGGGCGCCGGTGGGCTGCGGGCGGCCGCCATTGCGGCCTCCTGG
>CANHTE010000072.1 GCA_947462945.1 Acetobacteraceae bacterium | reverse complement strand
TGTGCCGCGTCACCAGGGGAATCAAGCGTTCGACAGGCCAGTCAGCGCTGCCCTCCGGCGCCATGGGCAGCACGAGATAGCGCATATCGGCGTTGGAATCATGCACGCGGACTTCCACCTCCGGCGGCAGGGTCAACCCGAATTCCGCCAGGACGGCGCGTGGCTCCCGCACGGTCCGCGCGCGATAATTCTTGGAAATATACCACCAGGGCGGCTGCCCCAGCAGGGAACGCGGGTAACAGGAGCACAATGTGCAGACGATGACATTGTGCAGCCTGGGTGTGTTCCGCACGACAACCAGCTTGGCTTCCTTGATCTTGAAGCCCAGCTCGGCCGCCGCCTTAGAGCCATCGGCGACCAGGCGCTGCGCATAGGCTTCGTCGCGCCAGGCCTCGGCCACGATGCGGGCGCCCCAGGTGACATTGGGCGCCTCCAGCGCTGCGATCACGCGGTCCGTATCGGCCTGGGCCAGAAGCTGCTTCTCCAGCAGGATCTTGTGCAGCGCCTCGGTCATCAGGGCGTAGTAGTCGGCGCCGTGATGGCCTTCCACGACAGGGCGGTTCGGGTCCACCGCATCGGCGGAAAACCGAGAGGGCGGGACGGAAGAGGGGATGGGCATCAGGCAGGTGCCAGCCAATGTTCGTACACTTCGATTTCCAACGTGTCCTGCGCTGGCCCGGCATAGTCGGGCCAGAGCTGGGCTTGGCGGAAATGCACGCGGTAGAGGTCAATCGGCGGCAGGCCGGGGCGGCCATGGCCCAGTTCTTCGGGGTTGGGATAGGCGCCGCAATGCCGCTCCACCACGCCGGTCTTGTGCCGCACGAAGAACGGGATGCGCACATGGCCTGGCCGATGCAGGTCCAGAACACGCACGCTGTCGCCGGGCTGGAAGCGGGGCATCAGGGGGCCTCCGTCCCAAGGGGGCGGATGACGGTCTTGGCGGCATGGTCCACGCGTTGGCTGCGCCCGGCGGCCAACGCATCCATGCGGGCCAGCACTTCGGCACGCGCCACCAGGCCCTTTTCATCCAGGAGCATGGTCAGTGCCTCGGCGCGGCGTTCGTAAAAGCCAAGAGTTTCGTAGAGCGGCTCCCCGAAGCTTTCGAAGGCGCGGCGGATTTCATCGAGCGATACGCAGCGGTCCTTTTGTTCCAGCGCGCCGCGAATGGCCTCGGAGAGCTTCTGCCAATCGGCGAAGGGGTGCTCATCCTGCTGGATGGGGCCGCCGGGCAGCCCTCCAATATCGTGATAGCCGCGAAAGGGTGGCTCGTTCATCTAACTCCCCCGCACTGCCGTCTGGAAGACCTCCAGCGCATGCGCCTTGATGCGCACGAATTCCGTGTCGGTCAATGTCGCGGGGCTGCGCGGGCGGGGCAGGGGGATGTCCAGGAATTCCGCGATGCGTGAGGGGCGGCGCGTGAGCAGGAGGAGCTTATCCGCCAGATAGATCGCCTCCTCCAGGTCATGGCTCACCAGCACTGCGGTGGTGCCGCGGGCGATCAGCACCTTTTGCAATTGGTCGCGCATGATCAGCGTCATCTCGTAATCCAGCGCCGAGAAGGGCTCATCCAGGAACAGCACCTCCGGCTCGATGACCAGGGAGCGCATGATGGAGACGGTCTGCTGCTGGCCGCCTGAGAGTTCGTAGGGGTAGCGGTGCAGGTCGAACTTCAGGTCAAACCCCGCGACAAGTTCCTCGATCCGGCGGTTCCGTTCCGCGCGGGGGACGCCCATGAGCTTGAGCGGGTAATGGATATTGTCGAGTGCGCGCTGCCAGGGAAACAGCGCCTCGCGATAATTCTGGAAGACGTAGCCGATGCGCGTCTCGCGGATCGTCTTGCCTTCGAACAGGATTTCGCCGCCATCGAAGGGCAGCAGCCCGGCCACCATGTTGATGAAGGTCGATTTGCCACAGCCATTCGGCCCGAAGACCGAGACGATGCGCCCCTTTGGCAGGTCAATGTCAAAGCCGACATAGACCGGATTGCCACCAAAGGATTTGCGCAGGCCCCGCACGGTGATGTGCGTGCCGGGCGTGAACCACGTCAGATCAGCCATCAGCCCGCCATGTCGGCAGGCTTGAGGATGAAGTCCCGCACCGCGAAGGGCGCGCGCAACGTGCCCTCCGCGGCAAAGACATCCACCAGCGCCTGGTAGGAGTTCAGGTCGGTCTCATTCAGGTCACGCCAGGCGCGCAGATAGGGCTGCGCCACGATGGGGATTTGTGCAGGTTGAACCGCCGTCCAGCGCGGCAGGATGGCACGCAGGCGGTCATATTCCGTCTCGGCCAGGCGGGTTGCTTCGTCCAGCACCTCGACCACGCGGCGGGCCACGGCGGGGCGCTCTCGCATGAACTTGGTGGTGAGCAGGGAGACGCCGGAATAGAACGGGTCCGCGATCACGCTGGCCACCGGATTGGTCATGGCGCGCTTCGCCTCGCCCAGCGCGACCGCGATGGAGCCGACCGGTTCCAGCGAGAGCGTGGCATCCACCGAACCCGCGATCACCGCCTGCACCTGCAAGCCCACGGCCATTTCCACCAGCCGCACATCGCCATCCGGGTTGAGGCCGGCGCGGCGCACCATGTGGCGCGAAATTGTGCGCCATTGGATACCCGGCAAATGGCCGAGCGACTTGCCGCGCAAATCGGCGAAGCCGCGGATGGTGGAATTGTTGGCGACGATCAGCCCGTCATTGATGCGGTTCACCGCAATGCCGCCGCCTTGCAGCCCAAAGGCCTTGAAGGTGCCGGGGAATTGCACCTCGGCCAGCACGGAAATGCCGGCGGCGGCGCCTGGTGCGCCCACATCGGCACGGTTGGCGACCAGGCTGTCGATGATCTGGTTGGGCGCCTGGAAGCGCGCGGCCTCGACTTCGATGCCGGCGCGCTCGAACAGCTTTTCCTCCTGCGCCACATAGAAGGCCATGGTCTGCATGATGGGGAGCCAGGCGATGGTGACGCGATCGCGCCGGCCCTGGGCGAAGGCTGGGGCGGCCAATGGCGCGGCGCCCAGCCCCGCGAGGATGTGACGGCGTGTGGTCATGCTGCGCTCCGGTTCAGGATCGCCCGGCCCAATGGACCAGGCGGGTTTCGAGGGTGAGAAAAACCAGGTTCAACCCGTAGCCGAGTACGCCGGAGACCAGGATGGTTCCGTAGAGCTGCGGCATGTCGAAGGTGATCTGGCTGTCGATGATGCGCTTGCCCAGGCCGTCATCGCCGCCGATGAACATCTCAGCCACCACGATGACGACAAGCGCGAGTGAGACGGCGGTGCGCAGCCCGACAAAGGTCTGCGGCAGGCATTCGTAGAACAGCACGTCCCGGAAAATTCGCAGGCGCGAGGCACCCATGACGCGCGCCGCCAGGATGCGCGTCTGCCGCGCATTCATCACGCCATAGGCCACGTTGAACAGGATCACGAGCCAGGCCGCGAAGGCGGCGATGGCGATCTTCGCGAAATCCCCCAGGCCAAACAGAATCATGAACAGCGGGAACATCGCGGTGGCGGGCGTGGATCGGAAGAAATCCACCAGGAATTCAATGGAGCGATAGATCTTGGCATTGGCGCCGACGACAATGCCCAACGGCACCCCAAATACGGCCGCGATGCCGAAGGATTGCAGCGTGCGCCATAAGGTACGCAGGAAATCCTCACCCATCCCGCCCTGGGTCATATTGGTCCAGATGGATTGCAGCGTGCGCACCGGTGAGGGCAGCAGCCGCTGCGTGACCCAGGCCTGCTCATGCGCCACATACCAAATGGCAAAAAGTGCCAGCGGCCCCACCGACATCAACATCCAGCGCCGCCATGCCGCGTCCACGTGCAGTCCCGTCCCCAAAATGCCCAGCCTCTCGGCATGGCCTTGCGCCAGCCGTGCTTTCGCCGGCCTCAATTCCATGGCTGAGCAAGAGTGATGCCACAGGCACGCCATTTGCTTCGCCCCCGGCACTCTGGAGGAGCACCCCATGCCGACGATCCCCGCCGACCCCTATGCCTGGCCCTTCGATGGCGCGCTGACGCCCAGCAACACCGCGCTCATCGTCATCGACATGCAGACCGATTTCTGCGGCAAGGGCGGCTATGTGGACGTGATGGGCTATGATCTTTCAATGACCCGCGCGCCCATCGGCCCCATCCAGCGCGTGCTGGCGGCCATGCGGGCCATGGGATACTGGGTGATCCACACTCGTGAGGGACACCGGCCGGACCTGGCCGATTTGCCGGCCAATAAGCGCTGGCGCTCGCAGCGCATCGGCGCGGGCATTGGTGATCCTGGCCCATGTGGCCGCATCCTGGTGCGCGGCGAACCGGGCTGGGAAATCATCCAGGAACTTGCGCCGCTGCCGGGTGAGACCATCATCGACAAGCCCGGCAAAGGCAGCTTCTGCGCAACTGACCTGGAACTGATTCTGCACCAGCGCGGCATCCGCAACCTGGTCCTGACGGGCATCACCACCGATGTCTGCGTCCATACCACCATGCGCGAGGCCAATGACCGCGGCTTCGAATGCCTGATCCTGGAGGATTGCTGCGGCGCGACCGACCATGGCAACCATCTGGCCGCCATCAAGATGGTCAAGATGCAGGGCGGCGTCTTCGGCACTGTGTCCAATTCGGAGGCGCTGGTGGCCGCTTTGCCCAAGTGATGGCCGAGAAGCGGAGCGATGCCGCGCCAGAAGGGCCACGCGCTGGCTTGCGGCCCGGAATTCCCAGCCTATCCTGCCCCCTTCGTGAGAGGGATTCAGCATGGCGCAGGTGGATACGGACCGGTTCATCCGGGATCTGAACGAGCTTCGGAAGATCGGCGAATACAAGACCGGCGTGCACCGCCCGACCTTTTCGCCCGAGGATATGGAAAGCCGCCGCTGGCTGATGGAGCGCATGCGGGAATGCGGCCTGGAAGCCTCGATGGATGGCATCGGCAATGTCTTTGGCCGCCATCCGGGCCCCGGGCTGCATTTGCTGGTGGGCAGCCATATCGAGAGCCAGAACCAGGCGGGTTGGCTGGATGGCGCGCTGGGCGTGGTGGCGGGGGTGGCCCTGGCACGGGCCGGCCTGCCGGTGGATGTCGTCGCCTTCGCCGATGAGGAGGGGCATTACGGCAGCTTCATCGGCAGCCGCTCCCTGATCGGCCTGTTGGAGGAGAGCGAGATTGATCGCCTGACCAACCGCTATCACGGCAAGCCGCTGCGCCAGGCGCTGCGCGAAGCCGGGCTGGAAGGCGTCGCCCGACCGCGGCTGGACCCCGCGCGCTACAAGGGGTTTTTCGAAATGCATATCGAGCAGGGCACGCAGCTCGAATCGCAAAGTCTCCGCACGGGCGTGGTCACCGGCATTGTCGCCATCTGGCAGTTCCGGATCATGATCGAGGGCATGCAGGACCATGCCGGCGGCACCACAATGGCCGAACGCAAGGATGCGGGGCTGACCGCCGTCCGCCTGCTGGCCCGCATTGACCGCGAGTTCCCCATGCTCTGCGGGCCGCGCACCGTCTGGACCTGCGGGCGCATCGCGCTGGACCCTGGCGCGCCCTCCATCATTCCGGGTGCTGCCGAGGTGCTGTTCCAGATCCGCGACATTGATACCGCCGTGCTGGAGCGGCTGGAGCGCTGCATGCGCTCGGTCGTGCAGGAAATGAACCGCACGGAGCGCACCGTGACGACGGTGGAGGTGATGAGCCAAAGCAAGCCCGCCCCCTGTGACCCCGCCATGCAGGCCGCCCTGGCCGAGGCCGCCACGCGCCACGCCAATGGCCAATGGCAGCACATGCCCAGCGGCGCGGGGCATGACGCGCAATACATGGCGCGCGTGATGCCGGCGGCCATGATCTTCACGCCCTCCATCAACGGGATCAGCCACCACTGGGCCGAGGATACGAAGGAGGAGGATCTGGCGCTGAACATCCGCATCATGGCCGATGCGGCGGAGGCCTTCCTCCGTGGCTGAAGTGGACACCGCCCGCTTCCTGGCGGACCTGCACGAACTGCGCCAGATCGGCCAGTTCAAGACCGGCGTGCACCGCCCGACCTATACGGCCGAGGACATGCAAAGCCGGCATTGGCTGATGGACCGGCTGCGCGAGGTGGGGCTGGAGCCCAGCATGGATGGCATCGGCAACGTCATCGGCCGCCATCCCGGCCCTGGGCCGCATCTGCTGGTCGGCAGCCATCTGGAGACGCAGAACGAGGCCGGCTGGCTGGATGGCGCGCTGGGTGTGCTGGCGGGCCTCGCTTTGGCGCGTGCGGGCCTGCCCGTGGATGTCGTCGCCTTCGCGGATGAGGAGGGGCATTATGGCACCTTCCTGGGCAGCCGCAGCCTGATCGGCGATGTCAGCGAAGCGCAGATGGACGCGGCCGCGCACAACATGTCCGGCAAGCCCCTGCGTGAGGCGCTGCGCGAGGCGGGGCTGGAAGGCCTGCCGCGCGAGCGGCTGGACCCCACGCGCTACAAGGGGTTTTTCGAACTCCATATCGAGCAGGGCACGCAGCTGGAGAATGCCGGCCTGCGCAGCGGCGTGGTCACCGGCATTGTCGGCATTCGCTATTTCCGCATCACCGTGCTCGGCCAGCAGGACCACACCGGCGGCACCACCATGGCCGAACGCAAGGACGCCGCCGTCGCCGCCATGCGGGTGCTCAGCCTGATTGATGAGCGCTTCCCCATGCATATCAGCGAGCGCACGGTCTGGACCTGCGGTCGCATCACGCTGGAGCCCAATGCGCCGCACATCATCCCCGGCAAAGCGGAACTCGTCTTTCAG
>CANHTE010000071.1 GCA_947462945.1 Acetobacteraceae bacterium | reverse complement strand
GTGGCCTGAAGCTGACGGGCCAGCACTTGCTCATTGTTGATGTTCAAGCGCAGCAATTCGGCATTCTGGATCATGCCGGTATAGGCCGAGACGGTGTCGCCCAGCACCTGCTGTTCGGTCGAAATCAGGCGTGCGCGCTGGGCCAGCACCAGGTTTTCCGCCTGACGGGTCTGCGCGGTGGTGCGCCCGCCGCGATAGATCGGCTGGGTCAGCGTGACGGTCGCCGTGGCGGGCGTACGCTCCTGCCGGATGGTGGTGGATTGGGGAAAGGCAGGGTCGCGCCAGAAAAAGCTGCCATCACTGCGGAATTGCTGCACCTGGCTGCGGGTGCGGACATCGGCCGCGCCAACGCTGCCGGCCATCACCACGGTGGGCCGCCAGCCGGCCAGTGCCTGGGGCACGCCTTCATCCACGCCACGCAACTGGGCGCGGGCCGCAAGCAAGGTGGGATTGTTGTTGTAGGACTGCGCCAATGCCTCCTGCAGCGTCTGGGACTGCGCCGGGCTCCCGGCCAAGCCAAGGCTTGCCCCCATGGCCGTCAGCACTGCTGCCCTCATGCCCTTTTGCATCAGACCGATATCCTTGTTGCCACCAAGCCCCAATATAATGGGGCCTTCGGCTTTTGCGCCACAGTTCACAGAACGAAACCCGGTGAAAGGGCAAATGCGGCCAGGACCGGCCCGGCGGCGTCCAGGCCCTCTATCGCGCTCACGGCTCCACCGGCGCGGCGATACAGCACGCCGCGCCCCATCCGGCCCGGCTCGCGCCGGATGGTGACCAACCGGCCACCTTCGGCCAATTGGGCGAATAGCGCGGGCGAGACATGCTCCACCGCGCCTTCGATCAGGATCAGCTGGAACGGCGCTCCGGCGGGCGCGCCCATGGCTGGGTCGCCCTGCTCGATCACGGGCCGATTCGCGTCCAGCGCAAAATCCACGGCGTGCTGGGCGGCCGCCACGAGGCCGGGCTCGGCTTCGATGCCAAGGACCTTCAGGCCCATCCGCGCCAGCACCGCCGCGCCATATCCGGTGCCCGAGGCCAGCACCAAGGCGCGCTCACCAGGCTGGGGCAGTGCCATTTGCAAGAGGCGCGCCAGAACCATGGGCGCCAGCATAACCCGCCCCTCCCCCAGGGGCACGCCCTCATCGGCATAGCTGCGGTGGCGCATCTCGGGGGGCAGGAACAGCTCGCGCGCCAGGGTGTCCATCGCGCCCAGCAGCAGGGGATCGGTCACGCCATTGGGCGTGAGTTGCCCGTCCCGCATGAAGCGGCGCGCCCTGGCGAAATCCATATCCATTGCGAGCATCCTGATCTCCTGGCCGGCGATGGATCGCTTTATAGGCCGCCCCACTTCCGCCGGAAAGCACGTGCCTTGACCGGGCGCCCATGCGGCCCGATACAGCATCGCATCAGGGTCCGGTGGCCGAGTGGTTAGGCACAGGTCTGCAAAACCTGCTACGGCGGTTCAATTCCGCCCCGGACCTCCAACTTCCCTCAATTCATGGCGCCCTTGCCGAGATGCAGACGCCACGGCGCTGTCCCGGGCGGGGCTGTTGCGCTCCCCCCGATGCCCTGCTAGAGGCTCCCCCGCACGATGATCCGGCGTGGCGCAGCGGTAGCGCAGCGGACTGTTAATCCGTTGGTCGTAGGTTCGAATCCTACCGCCGGAGCCATTCCTCAACAGACAAATTGGCGTCCTCAGGCCGTTTGGTCCCGGTCCATCCATGAATGTCCGGTTGGCACCTGCCCTGCTGATGACGGCTCCATGGCTGTCTCGTCACGGCAACACCGCGACGCCCGAGTTGCACCGCCACGCCCAGTGACGCCGCCACTTTTGACCCGGCCAGGCGTTTCCCGGTTATCTCGGCTGAAGTGCCGCGGAAGGGTGGGCCTATGTGCAACCTCTACTCCATGACCTCCAGCCAGCAGGCGATCCGCGAGTTCACACGCGCGATGCGGGATGGTGTGGGCAACTTGCCGCCGCTGCCCGGCATTTTCCCCGATTATCCAGCGCCGATTGTGCGCAACGGAGCTGATGGGCGGGAGCTGGTGATGGCGCGCTGGGGGATGCCCTCGCCCGCTTTCGCGCTCAAGGGCAAAAAGACGGATGGCGGGATCACGAATCTCCGCAATGCCAACTCGCCCCATTGGCGCCGGTGGCTCGGCGTTGAAAGCCGGTGCGTCGTGCCGCTCACCAGCTTCAGCGAGCACGAGGTTCTGCCGGACGGGTCCCGCCGGCCGGTCTGGTTCGCCCTGGCGCAAGACCGGCCCCTCGCCTTTTTCGCCGGCGTCTGGACCAGATGGACGGCCGTACGAAAGCTGAAGGAGGGCGAAACCACCAACGACCTCTTCGCCTTCCTGACCACGGAGCCCAACGCCGAGGTCGGGGCCATTCACCCCAAGGCGATGCCGGCGATCCTCACCACGCGGGAGGAAGTGGATCAGTGGGTCACGGCGCCCGCCCCTGAGGCCCTGCTGCTGCAAAGACCCCTGCCGGATGGGGCGCTGTTCGTGGTTGCAAGGGGCGGGAAGCAGGATGGAATGCCGGAAGCCGGCGAGCGACAGGGCACTCTTCTGTGAAGCGCGATTGGCTGGCTGCTGCTCACCCTGCGCGCGGACCCCGTGGCGCGCCAGGCCGTCAGTGAGCGTGCGGGCGACGCCTTACCGCCATCAAGACCCCCGAAGGCGCCTGCCCACGCCCGGCGCCACCCAGGCCAGCTCGCCTTGGCTGAACACGGCCGCCAGCGCGCCCTCCGGCGTGGTCAGGGTCAAATCGCCGCGCAGCCCTTCGGCGATACGCCCGCGGTCCATGAGGCCCAGCGCATGCGCAGGATTGCTGGAAACCAGCGCCCAGCTCTGTGCCAGATCCAGAACGCCGCGCTCCACCATGCGAAAAGGGGCCGCCAGAAGGGCCGGCCAGTGGTAATCACTCGCCAGCACCGTCACCAGGCCGCGCTCGGCCAGGGGGGCCGCACTGGCCCAGCCGAGGTGGCTGCCCCCGCGCACCACATTGGGCGCGCCCATCACCACGGCCTCACCCGCCGCGCGGGCATCCTGCGCCACCATTTCGGCCATCGGGAATTCGCAGATGCCAGCACCCAGGGCGCGGAACAGGGCGCGGTCCTCCAGCGTCGCGTCATCATGGCTGAGCATGGGGATGCCCGCCTGTCGCGCCGCTTCGGCCAGGCGGCCGCGCATCGCCGGAACCTCGGCACGGCGGTTGAAGGCGGCGTGGGCGAGGGCGATCATCTCCTCCTCACTCACGCCCGCGCGGCCGGCGTATTTGCCGAGCTCCTTCGGGTTGTTCAGCTTCTTCACGATGCCGGGGGTGTGGTCATTGAAGCCGAGCAGATGCACCTGCCCCGCCGCGATGGCCGCCAGGGCTGCAGGTTCGGCCGCGAAATTGTCGGCCTCAAAGCGCAGATGCACCCGCAGATCTGGCCCAGGCGGTGGGGTTTGCAACGCCTCCAGCGTGGCCAGGAAGGATGGCAGCGAACGCAGCCCCGGCTCCCATGAGAGGGTCACGCCCAGATAGGCCGTGGTGATGCCTGAGCCGAGGCATTGCGCAGCCGCATCCCGCAGCGCGAAGCCGGCCGGGAAATCCACATTCGGGCGGGGTTGCAGCGCGCGCTCATGCGCATCGCCGTGAATATCCACGATGCCCGGCAGGACCATCAGGCCCGAGGCATCGAAACCCATGGCGCCGGGCGCTGCGGGCACAATCAGCCCGTCGGCCAGCGTCACAGAACCGGGCTGCAGGCGGCCCTCCCGCAGCACCTGGCCGCCCGTGATGTTCCAGGACATGTTCAAGACTCCACCACCATTTGCGTGCGCCCGGCCGCATAGCGCGTCACCGTTGCATCCACCGGCCTGCCGGCCCCATCCACATTCACCGCCTCACTGATCAGCACGGGCCGGCTGCGCGATTGCTGAAGCACCTCAGCCTCCTCCGCACTGGGCATGCGGGCGGTGATGCGCGTGATGCGGCGGCGGTAATCCGGCACGCCGCAGGCGGCCAAAGCCAAAGTGATCGAGGGGCTTTCCTGCAGGAGCGCCATGATCGTCGGGAAGCGATGGGCCGGGAAATGGTGCGCACCCAGCGCCACCGGCCTGCCATCTGCCATGGCCAGGCGCTCGGCCAGAATGACGGTGCGGCCGCGCCGCATCTCCAGCAATTCCGCGATGCGTGGCTCGGCTATGGTTTCAGTCAGGCGCAGCAAGCGCCCGGCGGGCTCGCGATTCTGCGCGCGGATGATCTCGCTGAAGCGTGTGCGGGCATTCAGCGGGTAATCCAGCACATCCTCCGCCACGAAACTGCCGCGCCCTTGCTCGACGCGCACCATCCCGCGCGACTCCAGCTCCTCCATGGCGCGGCGGATGGTGTGGCGGTTGACGCGGAAGCTCTGCGCCAACTCGGCCTCGGTGGGCAGGCGCTGACCCGGCGCGTGATGGCCCTGGCGGATCGCGGCCTCAATCGCCGCGCCAATCTGGCGCCACAGGGCCACGCCTGCGCCACGGTCCAAGGGAGCGCTTTCGATCGTCACGGAAGTTTCAACCAAGCCGGCACTCCTGAGGGGCTAGAACGGGTTGACCATAGGCAGACAGACGTATAGCTGTCTAGACCAATGATGACACGCCCCGAATGGATGGCCGCCCTCGCCCGCGCCACCGCCGACGAAATCGCCGCCGAATTGGCAGCGATGCCGCCACTCCCCGCCCATCGCACCATCCGTGGCCCCGAAATCGGCCTGACCATGCTGCGCGGCCGTGCGGGCGGCGATGGCGCGGCGTTCAACCTGGGCGAGGCAACCATCACCCGATGCTCCGTCACCATTGCGGGCGGCACGCTCGGCCATTGCTGGCGCCTGGGACGGGATCGCCGGGCGGCGGAGCTGGCGGCCGTGCTCGATGCCTGCCTGCAACAGCCCGATTGGCATGAGGTCCTTTTGAACGCGGTCGTCACACCCCTGCACCGGCGCCAGCAAGCCGCCGCGGCCCTGACCGCCCGCCGCGCCGCCGCCACCGAAGTGCGCTTCGCCACCCTGGCGACCATGCGATGAGGCCCGGCTTCGCAGACCCCGTCTTCGGCGCGCAGGAAGGCTTTTCCGCCCTGATGAACGCCATGGCCCGCCCCGGCCGCATCCAGCAATGCGCCGCGCTGCGTGATCTGCCGCCCGGCCTGCAACCCGCCGCCGCAGCCGCCATCCTGACCCTGGCCGATGCCGAAACGCCCGTCTGGACCGATGCGGAGGGTGAGGCGCGGGAGTGGATCGCCTTCCACACCGGCGCGCCCTTCGTGGACCTGGCACAGGCGCAATTCCTGCTCGCCACACGCGCCATGCCCGCTTTGGCAGCGCTCCATCAAGGCAGCGACGAAACCCCGCAGGACAGCGCCACGCTGATCCTGCAGATCGGTTCGCTGGATGACGCTGCCGGCTGGCGGCTGACCGGGCCGGGCATCGAGCATGAACATCGCCTGCTGGCCGCTGGCCTGCCCGATGATTTCCCCAGGCAATGGGCCGCCAATCGCGCGCAATTCCCGCGCGGCGTGGATCTCGTGCTCTGCGCCGGCACCCGCCTTGCCGCGCTGCCCCGCACCACGCGCCTGATGGAGGGCAACTGATGTATGTCGCGGTGAAGGGCGGCGAGGCCGCGATCGAAGCCGCCCATGCGTGGTTGGCCGAGCGCAGGCGCGGCGATGAGTCTCTCCCGGCCCTGACGCCCGAACAAATCGAGCAGCAACTCGGCCTCGCTGTGGACCGGGTGATGGCGGAGGGCAGTTGCCATGATCGCGGCCTTGCCGCCCTCGCCATCCAGCAGGCGCGGGGTGATCTGATTGAGGCGGCCTTCCTGCTGCGCGCCTATCGCAACACGCTCTCCCGCTTTGCGGCTTGTGAGCCGGTGGATACGGGCGCCATGCGCGTGCAGCGCCGCATCAGCGCCACCTACAAGGATTTGCCGGGCGGCCAGGTGCTGGGCCCCACCTTTGATTACACGCATCGCCTGCTGGATTTCGCCTTGGCAGCCGAAGGCCATGCCCCGCAGGAGGCCGAGGCCGCCCACACCACCATGCCGCGCGTGACCGAACTTCTGGCGCGCGAAGGGCTGATGGCGCGCGATGCGCCCGATGACGGCACGCCCCCGCCCGATCTGACGCGCGAGCCGCTGCCCTTCCCCACGCCCCGCGCCCTGCGCCTGCAATCGCTGGCGCGCGGGGATGAGGGGTTTCTGCTGGGCCTCGGCTATTCCACCCAACGCGGCTACGGCAATGCGCATCCCTTCGTCGCGGAACTCCGCATGGGTGAGGTGGAGGTGATGCTGGCGCCGGCCGAACTGGGCTTCGCCATCAGCATCGGCGACATCACCGTGACCGAGTGCCAGATGGTCAATCAATTCGCCGGCAGCGCCGAGACGCCCCCGCAATTCACCCGCGGCTATGGCCTGGCCATGGGCCATGGCGAGCGCCGCGCCATGGCCATGGCCCTGGTGGACCGCGCCCTGATGGCCAGCGAATTGGGCGAGGAGATCACCGCCCCCGCGCAAAACGCCGAATTCGTCCTGCTCCACGCCGACAATGTGGAGGCCACCGGCTTCGTCGAGCATCTGAAGCTGCCGCACCATGTGGATTTCCAGAGCGAGTTGGAAAAAATCCGCAGCATCCGCGCGCGTTGGGAGCAGCAGGCATGAACGCCATTCCGCCGCGCAATGCGCCCGACGCCGCCTATAATTTCGCCTATCTCGATGAAGCCACCAAGCGGATGATTC
>CANHTE010000070.1 GCA_947462945.1 Acetobacteraceae bacterium | reverse complement strand
GGCGATTTCGCCATCCAGCCCCACCATCCGCGCAAAAGCGGGTGAGGACGTGGCGGCACAGCCCGTCGCCACGATCACCAGCCCATTCGCCAGCGGCCCGGTGATGCCCAGGGCCGTCAGAACAGCCCAGACCAGCAGCGGCGTGGCGATCAGCAGCCAGGCCAGCAGGGCGGCCACCAGCAACGGCCGGCGCAGATAGGCCAGCACCTGGGAGGGGTCCACCCGCAGCAGCACCAGCACCATCAGGATGAACACCACGGGCGTGATCACATCGCGGAACAAGGCGGCCAGCGGGGGCAGGAACAGCCCCGCGAAGATGCTGCCCGCCAGCAGCGCGGCCCCATGCAGGGCGGACCATTCCAGGAAGCGGCGTGTGCGGTCCAAGGGGCTCGACATGGTTGGTGACGTTCGCAGGATGTTCTATAGGCGTCCGCGTGTCAGCACCATCCTCTCCCCCCCTCGACTACCTCGCCCGGTTGAACCCGGAGCAACGCTCGGCCGTGGAAACACTGGACGGGCCTTTGCTCGTGCTGGCCGGCGCCGGCACGGGCAAGACGCGCGTCCTCACCACCCGCTTCGCGCATTTGTTGATGACCGGCCGCGCCCAGCCGCACCAGGTGCTCAGCGTCACCTTCACCAACAAGGCCGCGCGCGAAATGCGGGAGCGTGTGGGCGCCATCCTCAACCGCCCCGTGGAGGGGCTGTGGCTCGGCACCTTCCATGCCCTGGCCGCGCGCATGCTGCGCCGCCATGCGGAGCTGGTGGGCCTGACCTCCAGCTTCACCATCCTGGACACGGATGACCAGCAACGCCTGCTCAAGCAGGTCATGGAAGCGGAAGGCGTGGACCTCAAGCGCTGGCCGCCCAATGGGCTGATGGCCGTGATCCAGCGCTGGAAGGATCGTGGCCTGACGCCCGATCGCATTCCCGTGGCCGAAACCTCGGATTACGCGAATAACCGGGCGGAGAAGCTCTACACCGCCTATCAGGCGCGGCTGATCACGCTGAATGCCTGCGATTTCGGCGATTTGCTGCTGCACATCACGGAAATTCTGCGCACCAACAATGAAGTGCTGGCGAGCTACCATCGCCTGTTCCGCTACATCCTGGTGGATGAGTATCAGGACACGAACCTGGTCCAATATCTCTGGCTGCGGCTGCTGGCCCAAGGCCACAAGAACATCTGCTGCGTCGGCGATGATGACCAGTCCATCTATTCCTGGCGCGGCGCCGAGATCGAAAATATTTTGCGATTTGAGCGGGACTTTCCTGGCGCCGTGATCGTCCGCCTGGAGAGCAATTACCGCTCCACCCGGCCCATTCTTGCCGCCGCTTCGGGGCTGATTGCGCGCAATGAGGGGCGGCTGGGCAAGACCCTGCGCTCCGGCCGCGAAGATGCCTCGGGCGAGCGGGTGCGCGTCGTCTCGCTCTGGGACAGTGAGGAGGAGGCCCGCATGGTGGGCGGCCGCATCGAGGAAGCGCGGCGTGAGGGTCAAAATCTGAGCGAAATCGCCATCCTGGTGCGCGCCGGCTTCCAGACCCGGGCCTTTGAGGAACGGCTGATCACGCTTGCCATCCCCTATCGCGTCTTTGGCGGCGCGAAATTCTATGAGCGCGCGGAAATTCGTGACGCCATCGCCTATTTCCGCGCCCTCTCCCAGCCCGCGGATGACCTGGCTTTTGAGCGCATTGTAAACACGCCCAAGCGCGGCCTGGGCGATACCGCCATCGCGGCCCTGCACCGCCTCTCGCGCGAGGAGAAGCTGCCCCTGCGCTTCGCCGCCGAGCGCCTGTGCCAGACTGACGCCATCCGCCCCCGCCCACGCGCCGCCCTGCGCGAATTGCTGGAAGGCCTTTCCCGCTGGAATGCGGCGCTGGAACGCGAGGGCCATGTCGTCGTCGCCGCCCAGGTGCTGGAGGAAAGCGGCTATGTGGACATGTGGAAGCAGGATCGCAGCATCGAGGCCGCGGGCCGACTGGACAATCTGAAGGAATTGCTGCGCGCCATGGGGGATTTCGCGACCCTGGGTGCCTTCCTGGAGCACATCGCCCTCGTCATGGAAAATGACGATAATTCCGAGGGTCAGAAGGTCGGCATCATGACGCTGCATGCCGCCAAGGGCCTGGAATTCGACATGGTGTTCCTGCCGGGCTGGGAGGAAGGGCTGTTCCCCTCACAGCGCAGCCTGGATGAGGGTGGTGCGAAGTCGCTCGAAGAAGAACGCAGGCTTGCCTATGTGGGCATCACGCGCGCGCGGAAGCATTGCACCATCAGCCATGCCGCCAATCGCCGCATCTATGGCAATTGGGTGAACTCCATCCCCTCGCGCTTCCTCGATGAATTGCCCGAGAGCGAAATCCTGCGCGAGGGCGGCGTCACGCAAGCGGCGCGCATCCCTTCCTCCATCTTTACGGCCGGGGCGCCGCTCTCCTCCCAGCGCCGCCCGCGCGTGATCGAGGCCGGCGCCTGGGAGGTGGACCAACGGCCGGAGCGCGAAAAGGCCTTCGCCCGAGGGACGCGCGTGTTCCACACGAAATTCGGCTATGGGCGCGTGCTGGATGTGGATGATGACAAGCTTGAGATCGAGTTCGAAAAGGCCGGAGTGAAGCGGGTGTTGGACCGGTTTGTGGAACCGGCTTAAGTCGAGGGGCTTTGCCCCTCGAGCTCCCCGGCAGGAAACCAGTTTCCTGCACCTTCGATCCAAAGAGTCCCATGAAGAAACATCCCGCGCAGCTTGAAACCTTGGTGCTGGATCAGCTGCCCGAGGATGCCGTGCCGGCCTATGAGGCCGCCCTGCTCGCCGTCAGCGCCACCATTTCGTTGTTCCATGACGAAGCCACCGACCATTGGCGCATCGAAGCCGTGCGCGACACCCTGGCCGATCAGGATGCGCTGCAAGCCGCCCTCGCCCTCGCCGCCGGCCTCACCGGACACGAAGCGCCGATGACCCGCAGCCTGACCGAATCCGATGGCTGGCTGGCCCGCACCGTGGAAGCCTTCCCCGAACAGGAGATCGGCCGCCGCTTTCTGATCCGCCCCACCCATGTGGCCGCGCGCCCCACCTATGGGCGCATTGCGCTGACACTGGATGCAGGCCTGGCCTTTGGCTCTGGCGAACATTCCTCCACCCAGGGCTGCCTGATGGCGCTGGAGCGGATGCCCCGGCGCGCGCGGCGGGTTCTGGATGTCGGCTCGGGCAGTGGCATCCTCGCCATGGGGGCGGCCAAGCTGTTCCATGTGAAGGCGCTGGCGACGGATATTGACCCCTGGTCAGTCCGCGTGGCCGAGGAAAACGCCAAGATGAACGGGTTGAAGCCCCGGCTGCGGGCCATCCTTGCCACGGGCTACAACCACCGCGCCATCACGCGCGGCGCGCCCTATGACCTGATCTTCGCGAATATCCTCGCCCGGCCCTTATGCGCCATGGCGTGTGACCTGGCGGCGCATCTGAAGCCCGGCGGCACGGCCATCCTGGCGGGGCTGCTGGGCAAGCAGGTTCGCATGGTGCTGGCCGCGCATCAGCGCGCGGGGCTGGTGCTGGAACGCCGGATCAGCCTGGACCCCTGGGCGACGCTGGTGCTGCGCAAGCGCGGCTGAGCCCCACCCTTATCGCCCATCAGGACGCAACTCATGCCCACCCGCACCCACACCGTCACCTGGGAGAGCCTGGACGGCCCCTCCCCCTATGCCGGCCTGCCGGGGCTGGAAGCAATGCAGCGCTCCATCGCCGATGGCGTGCAACGCAGCCCGATGTTCGCCCTCATGGGTATCCGCTTGGTCCGCGCCGAGGAAGGCCTGGCCGTGATGGAGGGCGAAATCGGCGAGCAATTCTACAACAGCATCGGCATCGCCCATGGCGGCTACGCGGCCACCATTCTGGATGCGGCCCTTTGGAACGCCGTGCGCACCGTGATGGAAGCCGGCCGCGCCCACACCACGCTGGATCTCAAGGTGAATTACGCCCGTCCGCTGACGGTGCAGAGCGGCCTTGTCTCCTGCGAGGGCCGCGTCGTGCATCGCGGCGGCCGCACCGCCATTGCGGAGGCGCGCCTGACCGGTGAGGGCGGGGCCAAGCTCTATGCCCATGGGACTTCGACCCTGATGATTCTGTAGCCCGGGCAGCATCATGGCAGGCCGGTGAACCTCCCGGCCGCCTGTCAGTCTGCTCAACCCGCAGGCGGCGCTGCCGTTTCCGAGCGGATCAAGCGCCCCAGATCATGCTCCGCATCGCAGGCCACGAAGCGGCCGGGCGCGCCCTCCTCGGGCAGGGTTTGCAGCCCGATATCGGCATAAATCCGCAGGAAGTCCGGGCCCAGGCCGGTAAAGGCCGGCCGGCCGCCTTCGCGCTCGCAAAAATCACGGAAGCGCCAGATGGCGGAGACGACATCCCGCGGGTCCCCCACCGGGTCGCCATGGCCGATCCATAATTCACCCATCCGGGAGAAAGCGAGCCCCGCGCGCCCCGCCTCGCCCCAGAGCACCCCATCCGCGGTCTCGGGCAGCACGGCGCCGAGGGACTCCAACCGGGTGCGGTTGCTTTCGTCAAAGGCGCTGGGGCGGATGGGGGCCGGGCGCAGCAGCCGAGCCATGCCCAGCAGCAGCAGCACCACCATGATGCCCACGGTGAAGCGCAACTGCGCCGGGGCACCGGTGAACAGCACCACCTCCCACCACATCTCGCCTTGCAGGCGGCTGGCATTGGCCAGCATGGCCAGCGCCACCCCGCAAATGGCAACGGCGGCCAGCGGCAGCAGCATCTCCTGCGAGAGGGGTTCCCGCCGCAGCCGGCTTTCACGGTAGAAGGCCGTGCGCATGGTCGCCAGCAGCAGGGCCACCAGGATAAACAACCCCCAGGTCCACCAGGCTTCCTCACGCAGCCAGGCGATCATCGCGCCATTGGCCAGCAGAAACAGCGCCATGCCCCAGGCCAGCCGCAGCCGCCGCGCCAGGCCAAAGGCCATGACCAGCAGCAGCGAACCCACGATGGAGGCCGCAAATTGCGAAGCGAGTGCCGCCTCGTACCCCGCCCATTCCTTCAACACCATGGCCGAGACCGGCAGCGAGCCGAGGAACACCAGCAGCGCGCCCCCCAAGGCCACCAGCCCAGCCAGGATCGGCACTTCCAGCGGCATGGCGCCACGGCTCAGCGCCTTCAGCGAGTCCCGCCGCTGGCCGATCTCAAAGCCGGCAAACAACACGCCCGAGATGAAAAGCGGAACGATGTAATAATACAGCCGAAAGACCAGCAGCGCGCCCACCACTTCGGCAGCACCCATATAGGGGGCCAGGCCGATGATGATGGCGCCATCGAACACGCCCAGCCCGCCCGGCACGCTGGCCGTGATGCCCAGCGCATAGGCCGCCAGGTAAATGCCGATGAAGCGCAGGAAGGTCAGCCCCTCGGCCGGTGGCAGCAGCACGTAGAAGATGGCGGCGGTGACCGCGACATCCACGGTGGCCAGCAGGCTTTGTGCCACGGCCATGCGCACGCCGGGCAATTCCACATCATGGCCGAACACCCGGATGCTGCGGCGAAAGCGGCTGAGCAGGATATAGGCCAGCACCACGCCAAACAGCGGCACGGCCGTGAGTTGCAGCAGCCAGCGCGGCAGGTAATCCCCGACCCAGGGCAGCACCTCGGGCTCCACCAGCAGCACCATGCCACCCAGCGCCAGCCCGCCCAGCCCGAAGGTGAGCGAGGTGAAGCCCACCACCTTGCCGATTTCCAGCGGCGAATATCCCCAGGCCGAGTACAGCCGAAAGCGCACCGCCGCGCCGGAGACAGCAGCAAAACCCAGATTATGCGCGAGCGAATAGCCGCAGAAGGAGGCCAGCAGCGCCCGCCCCCAACTGGAGGGCCGCCCGGCATAGCGCGCCCCCAGCCAGTCATAGATGGCCAGCACCAGATAGGCCGCGACCGTCAGCCCCGCCCCCCACCACAGCGCCCAGACCGGAATCGCCTGCATGGCGCGTTCGACATCGGTGACGGAGAGGTTGCGGAACTCGCGATGCACCACCCAGATCGCGCCGACCAGCAGCAGCAATCCGAACACCGTGGCGCCATGCCGCCTGATGTGAGGCAAGACGGCTGTCACGCGGGCGCATTCTCCCGCGCCAGCGCGTTTTCGATCAGGGCCACCGTCTCGGCCACGCCCATCACCGCGATGGTGCCGCCGAAGCGCGGCCCCTCGCTCTTGCCCAGCAGCACCTCATACAGCGCGCTGAACCAGGCGCGGCCAACGCCCATGGAGCCATCCTTGTTGGGCACGGCGAAGGGCGCGCGCCGGCCGGCGTCATAGACGGCGTTCTGCATCGCTGCCTCACGCTCGGCCCCGGCCGGCAAGGCCGCGAATTCCGGCGCGCGTTCGAGCAGGATGGCGGCCAAGGCGCGCATCGCTTCGGCTTCCTCGGCCGTGGCGGCGCGGAATTTGCGCTCGGGGGCGATGAAATCCCGCCAATAGGCGCAGGCATTGCGCACCAACCGGTCCAGCACCGGCTCGCCCTCCGGCGTCAGATCGGGGTGGTATTTGCGGATATAGGCCCAGAGCCTTTCGTGATCATCGGTATTGGCGATGCCGGCCAGGTTCAGCAGCGTGGCGTAGGAGACGGGCGGCGGCGCGAAATTCGGCACCTGGCCGGCATGAATATGCCAGGCCGGGTTGGCCGGATCACTCGCCGCGCGCAGCTTGGCCAGTTGTGCCAGCCAGTCATCCACCGCACGGGGGATCACCTCCTTGTGCAACCGCTTGGCCGAGCCGGGGGAGCCGAACATGAAATAGGCCAGGCTCTCGGGCGGGCCATATTCCAGCCATTGCTC
>CANHTE010000069.1 GCA_947462945.1 Acetobacteraceae bacterium | reverse complement strand
GCCTTCCTGACGCTGCCAGAACCTGCAGCGGGTGGCCGAGATGGGCCTGCTCCGGCGGTGGCGCCCACAGGCTCGCATGCGGCCCTTGCCGGTCATCAAAATCGGGATGACGCCCCAACGAAGCACGCGCATCGCTGACGCGCTCATATGATGCTGAGCGACGCGGCGTGGAAGCGGCTGGCGCCGCTGATCATCGGGTGCCCTGACCATCGAAGTTTGTCGAAGGCGTGCTGTGGATCATGCGCACGGGCTCGCCGTGGCGCGACAAGGGTGCTGTGGCCGTCATCCCCGACAACCCAGCTTCCGCTCGGAAACACCCGCTCGACAAGCGCCTCTGCGCCCAGCGCCACCTGATCAAGTGGTGCTTCAGCAAGCTGAAGCCATTCCGCCGGGTCGCAACCCGCTTCGAAAAGGCGGCAAGCAACTGCCCCGCCGTCGTCACGCTCGCAGCCACCATCCCATGGCTAAGGTAAGCGCCTAAACAATCTGAAGAATAATTTGCATTTCATGCATATCTGCATCCATGATTGCGGCCAGACTCGAGGCTAGGATGGCACTGGAGGAATTGCTCAAGCGGTTGTGGCGGCAGCGCTGGGGCATTTTTCTGTCCTGTCTGTTTCTCTACGCATTGGCAGCAACCGTCGTCTGGAATTGGCCGCGCAGTTTCGTGGCCAGTGCCATCGTTGCGCCCTCCGAGACGACGGGCATCGCCACCTCCTCCCTGCTCACGCCCTCGCCATTTTTGCAGCCATCGCTGCTGGACCAGCGGCCAGGGGGCAATTTCGCCGTCTATCTGGCGGCCTTGCGCGCGCCCGAAGCCGCGGCCGCCCTGGCGCGCGAGACGGCGCTGCTGGCGCAAATCGAGCAGCGCCGCGCCGCATGGCCGCTCGGCGCGGTTCGTCGCGGGCTGGGCCTGCGCATGGCCGCCGATGCGGATGACGCGCTGAGCTTCCTGGAGCGGAATTTCGGTGCCACCCCCTCACTCACCTCGGTGACCTGGACGTTGGAATTGGTGCACCGGGACCGCGCCTCGGCGTTGGACATGCTGCAAAGGCTGCATGCCCTGGCCGAAAGCCGTGTGCGCGAAACACTGGCCGAACTGGCCGGGCGTCGTATCCAGGCGCTGGAGGCGCAGTTGCGTGTGGAGCCGGACCTCTTCCTGCGCAATTCGCTGTTCGAGTTGCTGGCGCAACAGCAGCGCGCGGCGCTGGTCGTGGCGGCGGATGAGGCGGCGGCCGCGCGCCTGGTGTCCCTCCCCATGGTGGAAATCCGCCCCTCCGTGCCCAATCGGCCGTTGCTGCTGGTGCTGCTGGGCATCGTGATCCCCGGTGCCGTCATCCTGGCGGTGACATGCCGCATCCTGCTTCGGGCTGAGCGGCCGGGTTGGCCCCCCGCCATGCCCTGGCGTGAGGCCGCCGAACCACCCCCCCTGGCTGCGCGCACCGAGCCGGTGCTGACCCGCACGCATACGGGGGATGGCGCGTGCTGAGGACGGCGCCGTGTTTTGCCGCGCTGGCCGGGCTGGCCGGCGCCGCCCTGCATTTCGCGGGCGCGCTCAAATCCACGCAGGTGGTAGCTGCGTTGCCGTTCGACATCACGTTGCTCGCCTTGCTGGCCCTGCTCGGGCTCTTGCCATTGCTGCTGCTGGGTCGTGGCTGGTGCCTCGCGCCGGAAATTGGCCCACCGCTGGCCGGGTGTGGGCTGCTTTGGGCCTGGTGGGTGGTGGCCTCGGCCTGGAGCCCCTGGCGTGATGGCGTGGCGGACCGGCTGCCGGAGATCGTGCTGGCAGGGCCCCTGATGCTGGTGCTGGGATTGTTGCTGGGCAGCGACCCCACGGCGCGGCGCGTTTTTGCCCTGGCGGCCATCTGGCTCGGTGTGTTTGTCGCGGCCTCCATTGCCTGGGGCTTGGCCACGGATGCGGTGGTGCTGGGCGGACAGGTGGGGGCGGACCCCTCCCGCGTGCGGGTGCAGTATCAGGTGGCGGGGCTGGCCATTGCCTGTGCCGCCGGCCTGGTGGCGTTGCGGGCCACGGCGGCGCAGGGCTGGCGCCGGGTGTTCTGGCTGGGCGTGCTGGCGGGGCTCGGCATGGGCGTTCTGTTGCCGGGGGGGCGGGCGGCCTTCCTGCAACTTGGCGCCACGGTGGCACTGGGCCCGGCCCTGCGCTGGGTGCTGCTGGGCCGCGTCGGGCCAGCCCTTGCCTGGCTTTGCCTGGTTGGCCTGGGGGGCGGGGCAGCGCTTGGCGTCTTGCTGCTGGACCCTGGGCGCGCCGAAAACCTCGCCACGCTGGAGCGCTTATTCCGCCCCGATGGCGGTCAGGATTCCGCGCGCGACATCCTGTGGTCCCAGGCCTGGCGCCTGGGAGGCTTCGCGGGGCTGGGCCCGGGCGGCTTCCCGCCCAGCATCGGCGTCGGCCAGGATCGCGGCCTGCATCCGCACAATCATGCCATCGAGGCGCTGGTGGAGGGCGGTGCAATTGGCTTGCTGCTGTGGTGCCTGACCTTTGGCGGGGCGCTGCTGATGGCCTTGCGCCGCCTGCCGCGCGTGGCCCCCGAGCGCGCGGCCAGCATCATGGCGCTGACCCTGCCGGTTGCGATGACGGCCATGGTCTCGACCGACCTGGGCAACCGGATGGTGTGGCTCGCGCTCGGGCTGGCGCTCTCGTTGGCTGTGGAGGCGCGGGATGTATGAACGCTGGGGCAAGCGCGGCCTTGACCTGGCCCTGGCCGGCGCCTTGCTGCTGGCCACCCTGCCGCTGCTGCTGGGCACCGCCCTGCTGGTGGCCATCATGCTGGGCCGGCCGGTGCTGTTCCTGCAATGGCGCGCGGGCCGCGGGGGCCAGCCCTTCCGGCTGGTGAAGTTCCGCAGCATGGCCCCTGGCCCGGCGCCGGATGCCCAACGGCTGACGCGCTTTGGCCGCGCCATTCGGGCGCTCGCGCTGGATGAATTGCCGCAGCTTTGGCTGGTATTGCGGGGGCGCATGTCCTTCGTCGGGCCACGGCCACTGCCGACGGAATATACCCCGCTGTATCACCCGCGTGAGGCAACGCGCCTGCGGGTCCGCCCTGGACTGTGCGGGCTGGCCCAATCGCGTGGGCGCAATGCCGTGCCCTGGCCGGAGAGGTTGGAATGGGATGCGCGCTATGTGGAGCGCATCACCCTGGGCGGCGATCTTCGCATCATCGCTGCATGCGGCCTGGTCCTGCTGCGCGGCCAGGGCGTGCATGCGGCGGGCGAGGCGACCATGGCCCCGCTGAGTACTGTCAGGCGCCCTTCTTCCAGCTCGGCTCCTTGATCCGGCCGAGGAAGGTTTCGAAAGCGGCTTCCTGCTCGGGTGTTGTGCGCATCGGGCGCGGGGTGCGCGGCGCGCTGGCCTCCCGCAGGATATTCTGCACCACGGGCGCGGAGCCGAGGGTGAGGCCGGGCTGGCGGCCGCCCTTCAGCTCCAGATAGACCTCGGCCAGCAGCTTCACGTCGAGCAGCGCGTTGTGGGTGGTGCGCTGGGAGAGATCAATCTCAAAGCGCCGGCACAGCGCATCCAGGCTGTTCTGCGCGCCGGGGAAGGCGATGCGCGCCAGGGCCAGGCTATCCACCATTCGCGCAGGGTCGAGGGTCGGCCGTTTGGCGCGAAACAGCTCGGCGTCGAGGAACCTGAAATCGAAGGGCGCGTTATGAGCGATGATGGGCGAATCGCCCAGGAATTCCAGCATGGCGTCGGCGATATCGGGGAAGCGCGGCTTGCCCTCCAGATCGGCGCGGGTGAAGCCATGCACGCGGCTGGCCTCGGGCGGCACATCACGCTCCGGGTCCACCAGGGTGTGGAAGACGTTTCCGGTGGGCATGAGATTCACGATCTCAATGGCCGCGACCTCGATGATGCGGTGGCCTTCCAGGGGCTCGAAGCCAGTGGTCTCGGTGTCCAGGACGATTTCACGCATGGGGGGCCTTTTGGGGGAGTTTGAGCGGGCAAAGCCCCCTCATGACGCGCGCACCAGGCGCCGCACGGCAGCCTGCGCCTGAAACCGCGAAAGTCCTGTGCGGATCACCATATCCGCCCGCCGCCGCTTCTCGGCATCGGGCATTTGCCGCGCGCGGATGGCAGCGAGGCGCGCTTCCGTCATGCCGCCGCGCCGCAGCACCCGCAGCCGCTGCACGGCCGCCGGCGCCGAGACAACAAGGATCTGGTCGAACTCGCGCAGATCGCGGCGCGTTTCGAACAGCAGCGGGATGTCCAGCACCACCAGCCTGGCCCCACGGCCGCGCCAGCGCTTGAGGAAGCGGGCCTGCTCCTCGCGCACCAGGGGGTGGATGATGTGCTCCAGCCGCTTCAGCGCCTCGGGCTGGCCGAGCACCGCGCGTCGCAGCGCCTCACGATCCGTGGCGCCATCGCGCTCGGTGCCGGGGAAGGCGCGCGCGATGGGGCGCACGGCGCGGCCGCCCCGCGCTTGCAGGGCGTGCACGGCGGCATCGGCATCAAAGATCGGCACGCCCAGGCGGCGGAAGGCGCGGGCGGCGGTGGATTTGCCCATGCCGATGCTGCCGGTCAGCCCCCAAATTTTCATCGCGGCGGGATATCGGCCGCGACGATGCGGCGAAGTTCGTCGTCCACCACGGGCGCCACGCCGAACCAGGCCTCGAAGCCTGGGCGGGCCTGGTGCAGCAGCATGCCCAAGCCGTCCACGCCCACCAGGCCCCGCGCGCGAGCGGCGGCGAGCAGCGGCGTTTCCAGCGGCACATAGACGATGTCAGCCACCAGCGCCTGGGCGGGCAGGGCGGCCAGGTCCAGTTTCAGCGGCGGCTGGCCCTGCATGCCCAGGCTGGTGGTGTTCACCAGCAGGGCCGCATCACGCAGCGGTGGCGTGGTGCTGACATGGACCGGCCCGCCCAGCGCCTGGGCCAGCGCTTCCGCCCGTTCCGGCGTGCGGTTCACCAACGTCAGGCGCGGGCAGCCGGCGTCCAGCAGCGCGGCGGCGATGGCGCGGGCCGCGCCGCCCGCGCCCAGCAGCACGGCCGGGCCGCCTCTGGGGTCGTGATGCGGCAGGGAGGCGAGGAAGCCGAAGCCATCCGTGCAATCGCCGATGATGCGGCCTTCGCGAAAGACCAGCGTGTTCACGGCACCCGCGCGATGGGCGCGGGGCAGCACCTCGTCACACACGGCGAAGGCCGCTTCCTTGTGCGGGATGGTGACGTTCAGCCCCCTGAAGCCGGCGGCGGCCAGGCCGCGGATGGCGGCGGGGAAATTCGCGGGCTCGATGGGCAAGGGCACATAGGCGGCATCCAGCCCATGCCGCGCGATCCAGGTCCCGTGCAGCAAGGGCGAGCGCGAATGCGCCACAGGCCAGCCCGCCACGCCGGCCAGCATGGCGCGCCCGGTCAGCATCACGCGGCCAGCGAGGGGACCAGGGTTGCCTGCATCGCGGCGCAGAGGCTCTCCGAGCCATCCTCCGCGCGCATCCAGACCTCGGCCCGGGCCACGGTGAGCGTGCGGCCGAGCTTCAGGACCTCGGCCCGGGCGATGGCGAGGACGCCCCGCGCGGGGCGCAGGAAATTCACCTTCAACTCGGCCGTCAGAACCTCCTGCCCAGGCGGCAGCAACGAGAGCGTGGCATAGCCGCAAGCATTGTCAGCCAGGGTGGTGAGGACGCCCGCATGGAGAAACCCCTGCTGCTGCGTCATCGTCTTGCGGAAGGGCGCCTCGATGGTGCAGCGCCCGGGAGAAACCTCGGCGATGCGCGCCTCGATCACGCGCATCAGGCCTTGCTGCGCGAAGCTCGCTTCGATGCGGGCCTGGAGGTCTTTTTGGGGCATGTCAGGCTCCGGTGCTCAAGCGGGGAAGCGCCATCATCACAGCCTCCAGCCGGTGTGGATGGCAACGATGCCGCCCGAGAGATTGCGGTGCTGCACGCGCTCCAGCCCCGCCGCCGCCATCATGCTGGACAGCGTGGCCTGGTCGGGGAACATGCGGATGCTTTCGGCCAGATAGCGATAGCTTTCCGCATCCTGGGCGATACGTCCGCCAATGGCGGGCAGCGCCTTGAAGGACCAGGCGTCATACAGCGGCGCCAGTGCCGCGACTTCCAGACGTGAGAATTCCAGGCAATGGAAGCGCCCACCCGGCCGCAGCACGCGCCGCACCTCACGCAGCACCGCATCCTTGTCGGTGCAGTTGCGCAGGCCAAAGGCCATGCTGACCTTCTCCACGCTCGCATTCGGCAGGGGAATGTGTTCGGCATCGGCGCACAGGAAGGACAGGCCTCGCGCCAGCCCCTTCTTCAGCGAGCGCGACTGCCCGACCGAGAGCATCTCGGCATTGATGTCCGAGCAGATGACGCGCCCGGCGCCGCGTTCCAGCGCCAAGAAGGAAATGTCCCCCGTGCCGCCGGCGAGATCGAGCAATGTCTCGCCCGGGCGGGGCTGGATGGCATTGACGAAGATGCGCTTCCAGGCCCGATGCAGGCCGAGCGACATCAGGTCATTCATCACATCGTAGCGGGGGGCCACGCTGTCAAAGACTTCGCGCACCAGGCCCGCCTTTTCCTCGGCAGGGACATTGCGAAAGCCGAAATCGGCGATGGTCTCGGGGCTGTCGGTCATCGGGCGGGTATAGCGGCCCCGGGGCGAATCTGCCATGCGGGAAAGCCGAGAAAGAGGAGGCCGCCATCCCCGAGTTGCCCGAGGTCGAGACGGTGATGCGTGGCCTGGCCAGCGTGCTGGAGGGCCAGGTGATCCGCCATGCCGAGACGCGGCGGGCCGGGCTGCGCTGGCCCTTTCCGCCCGGGCTCGCGGCCACGCTGACGGGCGCGCGGGTGGAGGGCTTTCGGCGGCGCGGCAAATACATGCTGATGCGG
>CANHTE010000068.1 GCA_947462945.1 Acetobacteraceae bacterium | reverse complement strand
GGAGGCGCATTTCGGCCCGCGCCTGCCCATCCTGCCCTCGCTGCCCGATGACGTGACGCTGGCCGCCCCGCCCACGCCGGCCAAGCGGGAGTTGGTCCTGCTGGCCAATGCGCGGATGGACAAGGGCTTCGGCCTGATGCTGCAACTGGCCGCCCTGCTGCCTGGGCGGCGCTTCGTGGCCCTGGCCACCCAATCCGACCGCCGCGCCGCCCTTGCCGCCGCCGAACAGGCTGGTCTCGCCAATATCGAGGTGCTGGACCGCGTGGAGGATATGGCATCGCTCTATGCCCAGGCCCGCGCCGTGCTGGTGCCCAGCTACCGCTTCGTCGAGAGCTTCAGCCGCGTGGTGCTCGAAGCCCAGCGCCTGGGCGTGCCCGTCATCGGCTCGGATCGCGGCAATGTCCCGTTCCTGCTGGCAGAAAGCGGGGTCAGCCTGCCGGAGGATGCGCGCCTTTGGGCCGAGGAAATCACCCGTCTGTTCGAGGGGCCGGCCTATTGGACAACACGCTCCGCCGCCGCCTTGGAGAATTCGGCACGCCACCCCTTCGCCGCGCAGGCCGGGCGCCTCGCGCGACTGCTCGCGGGGCTGGAAGCGCCTGTTCTGGTGGCGGTGGGCTCGGGCATTGGCAATGTCATTCACACGACGCCACTGCTGCGCAACCTGGCACGCCGCCTCGGCCGCCCGGTGGATGTGGTGGTGGCGGGCGATTCCCCTGGCGCGCTGGCGGCCGTGGCCCATGGCGAATATGTCCACCAGGTCTTTCCATTAAATGACTTGGTGCTGCGCCGGCGCTATGCGGTGGTATTCGTCACCCAGAGCTTCGGCTCGCTGCTGCCGGCCTTCCGCGCCGAACACGTGATCCTCGCGCGCGACTGGAGCGTCTTTCACGCTGGGCACAGGCTGCATGAGGCGGAGTTCAACCTGGCCGCGGCCCAGGCATTGCTCGGCATCCCCTATGAGGCGGCGGACGTGCCCGCCTGCTTCTTTGGCGAGCTTCGGGCACTGCCTGCTTCGCGCCGACTGATCGGCCTGCATGCCGGCTCCAAGACAGGGGTCTGGGCGGCCAAGCGCTGGCCGCATTTCGCGGAACTGGCCGGGCGCCTCCTGGCACAGGGCTTTGCCGTCGCCTCCTTCGGCACGCCCGATGAATATGTGCCCGGAACCGAGGACCGCACGGGCGGCAGCGTCGAGGCGATGGCGATGGCGATGCGCGATTGCGCGGGCTTCATCGCCAATGACAGCGGCGTGATGAACATCGCCCATGCGCTGGGCCTGCCGCTGGTGGCGATCTTCGGCCCCACGGCGGCGGCCACGCGCGGGCCGCTGGGTCCGCAGGCCACGATCCTCGCGCTCGACAAGGCCTGCGCGCCTTGCGAATTGGCCGGGCCGGGCGGGCCTTTTGCCCGCATGGAGTGCCGCTGCATCGGCGAAATCCCGCTGGAACGGGTGGAGGCCGCTTTGCTGGCACTGCGCCTGGATACCCCCCGCCTTCCTGCATCGGGAGTATTGGCATAACATGCCGAGGCAATCATCAAGCCCGGTATAGCCCCTCGGCGCAGCGGAGTTCTGAATGGCCGTCGTGGACCGGATCATGGATGCCGATTGGCTGGTGGTCTGGAAGAGGCAATCCGACGCCCGCATTGGCCGCGCCAGCCGGCAAGAGGACGGCGCCATCCTGGCCGATTGCCGCGGCTGCAACGGCGCCACACGCCTGCTGCTTCCCATCGGCCCTGACGCGGGGCTGGACCCGTTCGGGACGCTGCATCTTCGCATTGGTTTGCAGGTGGAAAAGGTCAGCCCCGCGCGGCCGGTCGAATGGGTGGCGCTGCTTCGCGGCCCCGACCCGGCCGACCTGACCATGATCAAGAAGCTCGAAAGCCTGCCCGTGATGGGCGCGCAGGGGCGCGACTGGAGCTGGACCGTCAGCCTGCGGGATCTGGAGGCAGGAGAGGGCATGCTCTACCTCGCCGTGCAATGCGCCCCGCGCAGCCAGGCTGTGCGCGTGAGCGGCAGCCAGCGCATGGAACAGCAGGCGCCGCCACCCCCTGCACCGGTGATGGCGGCACCCGCCCCCGCTGAAACCCTCACCGCAGAAACCGCAGCGGGGGGCGGCAGCGGCGCGGCGACGCGCCGCCGCGTCCGCGCCCTGACCGGGGGGGCCAGCCTGGTTTTCCGCAGCACGGGCGATGCCCAGGCCTGCCAGGTCACCATCGAGGATGCGCCCTCCGGCGTCATCCGGATTGATCCATCCGGCTGCGCGCAGGATCTCAGGTTGATCCTGCCGCTGCCGCCCCTCACAGGCCCCGCCTTGCCGAAAGGGGAAGGGCTGCCTGAAGGGCTGGGTCTGCCCTTGGGAATCCGCTTCGAGGCAGCCGAGCTGGGCGGGACGGAGAAGCGCAGCCTGCTCTGGCTGGCAGTGACCCATGGCCCGTCGCCCGTCAGCCTCGAACTGCACCGGATGGTGGCCAAGCGGCTGCGGGCGGGAGCGGTGTTGACGCCGCTCGCCTGGGATGTGGCGCTGGGTCCAGGGCGGCCCACCGGAGACACGCTGTATCTCACCTTGCAGATCGCCGGCGGCGGCGCGCCCGTGCTGCTGACCATCCCGGAGATCGGGCCGGGCAGGCGCAGCGGCGCCTGGAAGGCGGCATCCGGCGGCGGGCTCCAGGCCCTCATCTTCGCGGGCGATGATATGCCCGGCATCCTGCTGCACCGGGCCGGAAGCTCGGTCGCGGTCACGCCAAAGGCCAAGACGCAGCCCGGGGGTGGCACCTTGCTCACCCTCAGTGCCGCCGCCCTCGATGCCGCATTGTTCGAGGCGGGCTGGGCGGATGGCGAGGCCTTTGAGGCGCTTCTGCTCGTCGGCGATGCCCTGCTGGATCGCCAAAGCGTCACCATCGCCCCGCGCGAGGAGGAAGGCGCGCTGGAGGAGGCCACAGCCGCGCGCATTCGTGGCTGGGCCGGCATCAAGGGCCAGCCTGGCCTGGGCGCCGAAGTCGAACTTTTCGTGAATGGGCTGCCCTATGCCGCGCTGACGACCACGACCCCTGGGCGCAGCTTCGAAACCAGCCTGCTGCTCGGCACCCGTCCCGAGGGGGATGAGGTGGAGCTGCGCGGCCGCCGATCCGGCCGCCGCCTGGGCACGGCCCTGCGGGTGACAGGCCTGCCGCACCGGCTGCGCGACGCTGGCGCCGCGCTGCGGGCCACGACGGCCCTGCGGGACCACAGGCCCGGCATCACCATCCTCGTGCCGCTGCGCCCCGGTGATGCCGGGGCGGCGGAATGCCTGGCGGCGCTCACGGCCTGCGCCGCGCGGGTTCTGCTGCTGGATTTCGGCGGCAATCCCCCGGCGCTGCTGGCGGGGCACAAGCTGCTGCGGGTGGAAGGCGGGCTGGCCGCGGCCTATAATCAGGGCATCGCCGCCGCCGGCATGGATGATGTGATCCTGCTGGAACCCACCACGCGGCCGGGGCCGCGCTGGTTGCAACGGCTGCTCTTTGCCGCCATCAGCGCGGATCGCCCGGCCAGCATCGGCGCTTTGAACGAGGGCTGCGCCACGCTGTGGGAAAGGCCGGATGCGGCACGTCTGCTGGCACAGCGGGCGGGCGGCCTGCGGCCCGAGGTTCCGGTGATGGGCGGCGCCTGCCTTTACCTGCGCCGCACTGCCCTCAACGCCGTCGGCCCCTTCGACGCCGAGAGCTTCCCCGAGGGCGATGGCTGGCAGGTGGATTGGTCCATGCGCGCCCGCTATCTGGGCTTTACCCACCATATCGAGGATGGCTGCCTGGTCGGCCCCGGCCGCCCTGCCGCAATTTCGCCGGAGGCCGAGGCACTGCTGGGCCACCGCTATGCCGAATTGCCACGCCTGCGGGCCGCCCTGGCCGAGGCGCCGGCCTGGCGCTGCCTGACACATCGCCTGGCCCAGTTGAGCCGAGAGACGCCACCCCTGGCCCGGCCGCGCTGCCTTTTTGTCATCAGCACGCGCACCGGCGGCACGCCGCAGACCAACCAGGATTTGATGCGCGCGCTGCAAGCCGGGCATGAGACGCTGCTGCTGCATTGCGACGGGCGGGTGATGACGCTCTCTCGCATTACGGCCGAAGGCGAGGTGGTTCTCTCCAGCCATAGGCTGACGCAGCCCATGGACATCCTCCGCCACCGCTCGGCCGAGTATGATGCGGTGATGGCCGATTGGCTCCAGGGCGAGGCTGTGGAGTTGCTGCATGTGCGGCACTTCGCCTGGCATGGCCTGGGCCTGATCGAGCGCGCGCGGGCGCTGGGCATCCCCGTCATCGTCTCCTTCCATGATTTCTACAGCGTCTGCCCCACGGTGAAACTGCTGGACGCGCAGATGAAGCCCTGCGGCGGCATCTGCACGGCGGGCGAGGGGGATTGCCGCGCCGAACTCTGGCCGCGGGAGGCCGTGCCGCCCCTGCGGGATCGCTGGGTGCATCATTGGCGCAGCATGATCGGCCCGGTGCTGGCACAGGCCGATGCCTTCGTCACCACCTCGGCCAGCGCGCGGGACACCATCCTGCGCGCCTTCCCGGCCCTGGTGGAGAAACCCTTCGAGGTGATTCGCCACGGCCGGGATTTCCCGCATCTGGACCGCGCGCCGCCCGCCCCGCCCGGCCGCACCGAAAAGCTGCGCCTGCTGGTGCTGGGCAATATCAGCCGCGCCAAAGGGGCCGAGCTGCTGCGCGACCTGGCCGCGCTGGACACGGTGGAGAGGCTGGAGATGCATGTGGCAGGCGAGATCGACAACCGGCTGAAACCCGCGCGAGTCTTCCTGCACGGCCCCTATGAGCGCGATTCGGTGATCCGGCTGATTGATGAGGTGAAGCCCCATCTGGGTGCCGTATTCTCACTCTGGCCGGAAACCTACTCCCATACCCTGACCGAGCTTTGGTCCGCCGGAGTGCCGGTCCTGGGCTTCGACCTCGGCGCCGTGGGTGAACGCATGCGCGAGACCGGGGGCGGGTGGCTCCTGCAGGAGACGGCGCCTGAAGCGGTGTATCAGGCGCTGTGCCGCATCGCCGCCGATACCGAGGGGCACGCCGCCCGCACGGCCGCCGTGGAGATCTGGCGGCAAGGCGAGGGGCGCCGTTACGGCACGGCCGCCATGGCCGAAGCCTATGCCGCACTCTACGCGCGGCTGATGGCCTGAATTCAGGCGGCCAGGGCTTCCTCGGCCTCGATCGTCACTGCGGTGGCGTGCACGACCGAGGCGATGCGAATGGCGGCCTGCACCTGCTCACTCGTCAGCCCAGCATGCTTCACCACCTTCTCATGGCTTTCCATGCACATGCCGCAACCATTGATGGCCGAAACCGCGAGTGACCACAGCTCGAAATCGGCCTTTTCCACGCCGGGGCGCGCCATGATGTTCATGCGCAGCTTGGCCGGCATGGAGGGGTAGTCCCCGCCCACCAGATGGGTGAAGCGGTAATAGACATTGTTCATCCCCATCACGGAGGCGGCGCCCTTGGCGGCCGTCAGGGCCTCGGCGCTGAGCTGCGGGCCGAATTCGGCCAGGATGGCGCGGGTCACGGTCGCGTTGCGGCTGGCCAGCGCCGAGACGATGAAGGTGCCGGCACGCTGCTGCACGCTGAGGCAGGGCTCGGCAGCCAGCGAACCGAGGTTCAGCTTCTGATCCTTCGCGTATTCGGGGAGGGCATTGCGCAGGGCTTCCAGCGACATGGCGCGGGCTCCAGGAGAAGAGGGTCATATTGGGGAGAGAACCGCCCCCGTCGCGCAGCGACCGGGGGGTCTGAGGGGAGCTGATTGCCCCCCTTTTCGACGCGGAGCCAGGGTTGGTGTGGCGGCTAGCTCCGCGGCGAACAGATAGCTTACGCCGCCTTGTCGAAAAGCTCCTGCGGCTTCAGGGCCTCTTCGCCCTTGGTCCAGTTGCAGGGGCACAGCTCATCGGTCTGCAGCGCGTCGAGGATGCGCAGCGTCTCCTGCGGGTTGCGGCCGACATTCAGGCCATTCACCGAGACATGCATGATCGTGCCCTCGGGGTCCACCACGAAGGTCACGCGCAGCGGAACGCCGGCGGCCTTGTCGAGGACACCCAGTGCCGTGCTCAGCTCACGCTTCACATCGGCCAGCATCGGGAAGGGCAGGTCCTTGATGTCGTTGTTGTAGACGCGCCAGTTGAGATGCACGAATTCGCTATCGGTCGAGACGCCGTAGATCACGGTGTCACGATCGGCGAATTCGCCCGAGAGCTTGCCGAAGGCGGCGATTTCGGTCGGGCAGATAAAGGTGAAATCCTTCGGCCAGAAGAACACGACCTTCCACTTGCCGGCGTCGCTCTGATCCGTCACCTGGATGAAGGACTTGCCGGGGCCCTTGAGGCCCTCGGGGCCGCCCTGGACGGCGGTCAGGTCGAAGCTCGGGAATTTGTCGCCGACGGTCAGCATGGGGTATCTCCTGCGGGACAATGGGGTGGCCGGTCGTTTCGGTCCCGATCAGTCATATTGCACCGCACCATGATTTTGCAAGCAACCGGCGCCCAGAATTCTTGGCAGGCCGCGCGCTATGCCCGCATGTTGAGCACCAGCTGCCCGGAACCGATCAGCACGGCCATCCGCGCCGCCAAGGCCGACATGGCGCCAGCCTCCAGGCCAAACAGGCGGACCAGGCCCTCAGCCAGCTCCTCCTCATTGGCCTGGGGGTCCAGTTCCAGCAGCAGCCGGGCGCCGGCCGCCACCTCATCCGGATGGATCATGGCCGGGCGGCGCAGATGGGCGGCGGCGGCCCGGCGGTCCCTGGCGATGACGGGCGCCGGCTCCTCCGGGGACCAGAAGCCCCCCGCCTCCGTGACGCCGTGCAGCAGCCGCGCTTCGTTCAGGG
>CANHTE010000067.1 GCA_947462945.1 Acetobacteraceae bacterium | reverse complement strand
GCCGCGCCAGCCCAGCACACCCGCCATCACCGCCAGCGGCGCGCCGGCGGCAAGGATGCCCACATTGCTCCAGGCGAAGATGGAACTCAGCGCGCGGGTCAGCCCGGCGCCCTGGTGCCAGCGCCCGGTGAGAAAGACGGCCGCCATGAAGCTGGCGCCGCAGCCCAGCCCCAGCACGAAGCGCGCGGCGAGGAATTGCGCGCCATCCTGCGCCAGCCCCTGGGCGGCCGCCCCCAGCACGGCAAGGCCGGTGAGCCACAGCACCAGGCGGCGCGGGCCGATGCGGTCCAGCAGCACGCCCACCGGGATTTGCGCCACCATCAGCGCGCCGAAAAAGGCGGTATTGGCGGCGCCCAGCGCGGCCGGGCCAAGGCCCAGATCCTGCGCCAATTCCGGCGCCACCACCCCCACCGCCGCGCGATGGAATTGCGAGGCCCCCGTCATCACCGCGAGCGCCAGCCCAACCCGTGCCGCCGCGCTCATGCCAACCCCAGCGCGGCACCCATGTCGCCTCCCCAAACCCCGAAGGCTCCCAAACAATCGGGGTCTGGGGCCCCCCGGCCCCAGCCGCCGGAGGCCCTTTCTTCAACCAGCCAACCAGGCGGCCCCGCCCTCACAGTGAAATCCCGAATTCGGCGCGCAAGGCCCGCGCGCCCTCGGGCGTGCAGGTCAGGCGGCGCCGTTGCAGCGTATCGGTCGAAGAGGGCTCAATGCGCGTCAGCCAGCGGCGGCGCAGCAGCAGGCCCGTGACCTCCCGCCCCAGCCCGCCGGCCAGATGGGGCCGCCGCTCGGACCAATCCATGCAGTCACAGGCGAAGCGGGGCGCGCGGCGGGCGGCGGCGAGGTCCACGCCCAGGGCATTGCAGCGCGCCAAGCCATGGCCAGTCAGGGCCCAGCCGCCGGGTGCGGCCTCGATCCAGCCATCGCGGGTCAATCGCTCATGCAGGGCGACGCCCAGGCGGCCGGCGAGGTGGTGCCAGCACAGGCGGCCCTGGCGGAAGGCCTCGCCATGCGGCCAGGCTTTGCGAGGGCTGGCTTTCCGGGGAGACGCCTGCGGCAGCGCGATGAGGGTTTCCAGCGCCGCGGCAATCTCATCGCCCGCCAGGCGATGATAGCGATGGCGGCCCTGGGCATGCACGGCAATCAGGCCCGCTTCGGCCAGCGCCTTGAGCTGCGCGCTGGCGGCGGCGGCGCCAATGCCGGCGATGCGCGCCAATTCTCCCGCCGTCAGCGCCTCCCCCGGGAGGAGGGCCTGGAGCATGGCGGCGCGTGACGGGTCGCCGATCAGGGCGGCGATGCTGGCGAGGTTGGGCATGCGTGCAGCCTAATGGACCACAGCCCGCCATGTTTCGGAACCGGCTGAAGCGGCGAAGGCCGGCTCGGGGTCGGATCGGACGCAAGCCCAAGCCACCACGAATGGGCGCCACAAAGTCGTGCTCCCATCCATTCCACATGTCACGCAGCCTCGCGCATGGGGCGGTTTCGCGGCAGGATGGCGCGATGCGCCCCATCTTCCTCGCCCTGGCCTTGTTCATCGCGCTTCCAGCCCATGCGGCTGAATTGAAGATTGCGAGTTGGAACATCGCCTGGCTGACCCTTCGCCCGGCGAATGACCGTGACCTGCCGCGCAACCTGACACCCCGCCAGCCCGGCGATTTCACGCTGCTCGCCGAATATGCGCGCCGGCTTGAGGCCGATGTGGTGGCCCTGCAGGAGGTGGACGGGCCGGACGCCGCCGCCCGCATCTTCAACCCGCGCGACTACGCCTTCTTCTTCCCCGATGAGCGCGACATCCAGCGCACGGGCTTCGCCGTGAAGCGCAACCTGCGCGCCATCCGCAACGCCGATCTGGCGGAACTCGATTTGGCGCCGAATGCCCGCTTCTCGCAGCGGCGCGGGACGGACATCACGGTGGAGAGCGAGGGGCGCATGCTTCGGCTGCTCTCGGTGCATCTGAACGCCGGCTGCCGCGAAGGACCCATCAACGCCGATCGCGGCCGCGAGTGCGAGAACCTCGCCCGGCAATCCGAGGTGCTCGCCGGCTGGATCGCGGCGCGGCGGGCCGAGGGGACGGCCTTTGCCATCCTGGGGGATTTCAACCGCCGCATCGCCGATGCGCAGGATGATCTGCTGCTGCAACTCACCCGCGCCGCGCCGCTGACGCGCGTGAATGAGGGCGTCTCCAACCCCTGTTGGGCCGATGCACGGGGCGGGCGGCCCTTCATCACCCACATCTTCCTGGGGGGGCCGGCGCAGCGCTGGGTGGTGCCGAACAGCCTGCGCGTCATGGTCTATGCCGAGCGCGACCCCGCCATGCGGGACCGCCTTTCGGACCACTGCCCCGTCAGCTTCCGCCTCAGGATGAACTGAGTTGCCGATCTTCCTTCGCGTCACCCTGCCGCTTGCCTTCGTCAATGTGCTGAACCAGGCGAGCCGGGCAGTGCTGGCCGTGATCGGGCCGCTGCTGGCGCTCGAATTCGCGCTCTCCGCCTCCGATCTCGGGCTGCTGGCGGCGGTGTTCTTCGTGGCTTATGCGGCGACGCAATTGCCGGTGGGCATCGCGCTTGACCGCTACGGCGCCCGGCGGGTGCAAAGCGTGCTGGCGCTGATGGCCGCGGCCGGCTTTCTCGTCTGTGCCTGGGCCGATGGGGTGATCATGCTGGGGGTGGGGCGCTTCATCACCGGCATCGGCATCGCGGCCGGGCTGATGGCGATGCTCAAGGCCAATACGCAATGGTTCCCCAAGGCGCGCGTGGCCGCCATGACGGGCAGCGGCGTCTTTGTGGGCGCTCTGGGCGGCATGATGGCGACGCTGCCGCTCGCCTCCATCCTGCCCCTGGTGGGGTGGCGCGGCGGCTTCCTGATCCTGGCCGTGGTCTCGGTGCTGGTGGCGGGCTGGATCTGGTTTTCGGTGGCGGATGCGCCGCCTGGCCATGTGAAGCCAAGCAGCCGTGGCCTGGCCGCCGAAATCCGCGCCTTCGGGCCGATCTTCACCCACCCGTATTTCCTGCGCTTCGTGCCGGCCATCGTGATCCTTTCGGGCTTGAACTTCGTCTATCAGGGGCTTTGGGCCGGGCCCTGGCTGCGGGATGTGGCGGGCTTTGGTGATGCGGCGCGGGCCATCGTCCTGTTCGCCTATGCGGGCGGCATGGCGGCGGGCAGCCTGCTGACCGGCCAGGCGGCGAGCTTTTTCCAGGCACGCGGGCATTCGCCCATGCTGGTGCCCTGCCTTAGCATGGGGTTGCAGATCATCATCCAGTCCCTGCTGATCTTCGCCGCACCCTCGGGCATGGCGGCACTTTGCCTGATCTGGTTTGCCTTTGCCGTCTCCGGCTCCTCCGGGCCATCGGGCTATGCGGCCGTGGGGCAGCGCTTCGGCGCGGAATATGCGGGGCGGGTGGCCACCGCCATCAACGGCTCGATGCTCGTGCTGGTGTTTGTTCTGCAATATGTGATCGGCGCGATCATTGACCTTTGGCCGCGCACGACCTCGGGCGGATGGGATGCGGCGGGTTATGGCTGGGCCATGGGGCTGACGCTGCTGCTCCAGGCGGCGACGATCCTCTGGGCCTGGCGGGGCTACCGGTTGATGGGGAGGGAAGCCGCATGAAAATCGCTGAGCGGGACGTGGATATCGGGAAGATGCTGGCGCGCTACCGCGTCGAGCAAACCCGCGGCTTCAAGCTGAAGAAGCATGATCCGGGCGATACGGCGGGGCTGAGCCTGCCCAAGGCCGAGGCCGAGGCCCTGCTGCAATTCGGCGTGGACCGGCTGAGCCAGCAGCATGACAAGCTCTACGCGCAGGACCGCTGGTCCGTGCTGTGCCTGTTCCAGGCGATGGATGCGGCCGGCAAGGACGGCACCATCAAGCACGTGTTCTCAGGCCTGAACCCGCAGGGCTGCCACGTGGTGAGCTTCAAGCAGCCCGGCCCGGTGGAGCTGGACCATGATTTCCTGTGGCGCCACGTGACCGCCCTGCCGGCGCGCGGGCAGATCGGCATCCATAATCGCAGCTGGTATGAGGAGGTGCTGGTGGCGCGCGTGCATCCCCGCGTGCTGGCCAGCCAGAAACTGCCCGAAAAGCTGGTCACCAAGCATATCTGGGATGAGCGGCTGGAGGATATCGCGGGGTTTGAGCGCTATCTGGTACGGCAGGGCGTGGTGGTGCTGAAATTCTTCCTCAACGTCTCGCCGGAGGAGCAGAAGAAGCGCTTCCTCGCGCGGCTGGATGAGCCGGAGAAGAACTGGAAATTCAGCCCGGCCGACGTGGCGGAGCGCCGCCACTGGGACGCCTATATGGAGGCCTATGAACAGGCCATCCGCACCACCGCCACGCCCGAAGCACCCTGGTATGTGGTCCCGGCCGACAATAAATGGTTCACGCGGCTGGTGGTCGTCGCCGCCATCAATCGCGCGCTGGACGGCCTCAAGCTGCATTATCCGGTGGTGAGCGAGGCGCAGCGGGCTGCCCTGGCGGAGGCGAGGGCCGCGCTGGAATGACGCTGTATTTCGGCTACGGCTCCAACCTGGACGAGGTGGACTGGAACGCCTTTTGCGCGCGCTGGGGCTTTCGGGGCGCGGAGCTCCAACCCGTGACCACGGCGCTGCTGTTGGATCATGAGCTGGTGTTTGACCGCTACGCCCCCAGCCGGCGGGGCGGCGCACTCAACCTGCGCGGCCGGCCCGGACAGGCGGCGGAGGGCGTGGTGTTTCGTGCCAATGCGGCAGCACTCGACGCATTGGACCGCAAGGAGGGCGCGCCCGCGCATTACCAGCGCGTGCAGCGCCATGCCGTGCTGCCGGATGGCAGCGTGACGGAGGTCATGACCTATCTTGCCCCCAGCCAGGGTCACCACCCGCCCCACGCCGATTACCTGGGCGTGGTGCGGCGCGGCCAGGCGGCGCATGGCCTGGCCCATGCGATGATGGAGCAGGCCGCACGCAACGCCGAACCGGCGCTGCTGATCACGCATCTGTTCATCTACGGCACGCTGATGGCGGGTGAGGCCAATGCGCATCATCTGGAAGGCCTGCCACGCACGGCCGCCAGTGTGACAGCCCGCCTGCATGATTGCGGCGGCTATCCCGCGCTTTCCCTCGGCGATGGCGAAGTGCGGGGCGAATTGGTGGAATTGCCGCTGGAACGCCTGGCCGGGATGGATGCGCTGGAGGGCAGCCGCCCCGGCGGCGCGCCGGGCGGCCTGTATCGCCGCAGCGTATTGCCGGTGCGGGGCCCGAACGGGACCATCCGCGCCTATGCCTACATGATGGATGATGCCGCGCGCTTTCCGCCCATCACCAGCGGTGATTGGCGCAGCGTGGCGGGGCGCCACGCCGCCTGGGCGGCGCAGCGCTGATCAGGGCGCGCGAAGGGCGGCGGTGACGCCGTTCACGAAGGCGCGCGGATCGGCCGCCGGGGGGTCCCGCCGGGGCATGGAGATGCGCAGCCGCAGCAGCTGCCCTCCCGCAGCCCCCACGCAGGTCATGCTGGTGACCTGCGTGCGGCCATAGGTGCCTTCGAGGTCGGCGCAGCGGAACAGGGGCGCGTTGGCCGGCTGTTCACTCTCGCGCACCAGGCGCAACCGGCGATGGGCCCCGGCGCCACGCTGCGCGGCGGAAAGGGCGCGCTGGTATTCATCCTGCACCACCAGGCTGCCCGGGCCATCCGGCGGCGCCTCCGAAGGGGGGCGCACCACCTGGATAAAGCCCGCCGCGGTGCGGCCAGCCGTGGCATAAGCGACCTCGACGCCCGGCAAGGGTTGCTCGATGGGCGAGGTGGCACCGCGCTGGAAAACGCCGATTTGCGCGGGCAGCCGCTCGGCCAGCCGGGCCGGGGCCGAGACCACGGCCACAGGCGCCGTGCCGGCGGTATCAGGGCCATCACTGGCACAGGCCGCCAGGGCAGCCAGCAGGAGAAGGGAGAGCTTGCGCATCAGCCGAGCCGGGGCTGCAAGGCGGAATGGCCGCGCTGGGTCTGTGGGTGGGTCATGTCACCTCCGATTCAGCCGATCAGCGTCGCGCCAATCCTGCCGCTGGGGCCATTCACCGCAAACGAGGGCGGTGAATCGGCGCCAGCTTCTTGTTCTGGCGTAGTTTCCGGGTCGCCGCGCCAAGACGCAAGTCCAGAAAATGCGCAAATCGATAATTTATTACCCTTAACATAATTGCATTCCCTGAAACGCAATCGGGGCGGACTCGTGGCACGACACGCCGGGGAAGGGGGCAGGGGGAAGGGGGAAGGGGGAAGGGGGAAGGATGCCTGGGCGAAGATGGCCCTGACGCCAGCAGCTGGCGGCAGGGATGGGGTGGCCTCCGGCGCGTCAAACAAGCCGGAGGCCCCATGGCCACATCGCCGCTCCGTGGCGGCCTCAGGCCGCCTTGGCCATCCCGCGCAGCACGTAATGCAGGATGCCGCCATTGCGGTAATACTCGACCTCATCCGCCGTATCCACGCGGCACAGGACCTCGGTCCTGATCACATGCCCATCGGTGCGGGTGATGACCATGTCCAGCATCATGCGGGGCTTGAGATCCTCGACGCCAAGAATCTCCACCACCTCATCGCCGCGCAGCGACAGTGAGGCGCGGCTCTCGCCCGGCTTGAAGACCAGCGGCAGCACGCCCATGCCCACCAGGTTCGAGCGGTGGATACGCTCGAAGCTCTCGGCGATCACGGCCTTCACGCCGAGCAGGAAGGTGCCCTTGGCCGCCCAGTCGCGCGAGGAGCCGGTGCCGTATTCCTTGCCCGCGAAGATCACCAGCTGGCGCCCTTCCGCGATGTATTGCATCGCGGCGTCGTAGATCGCCTTCTGGTCGCCTTCGGGGAATTTCTTCGTCACGCCGCCTTCGACGCCGGGGACGAGGTGGTTCTTGATGCGGATGTTTGCGAAGGTGCCGCGCATCATCACT
>CANHTE010000066.1 GCA_947462945.1 Acetobacteraceae bacterium | reverse complement strand
GCCTGGGCGCGCGCCAGGGCGGGCGCCCAGAGGGATGCGCCCGCGACGGGCAGGAGGTGACGGCGCGATATCGGCAAGGGTCGGTCTCCAACGAAGCTGGCTCGTAGATGGGCACGTTTTGTCACGCGGCAGCGTTTCCCGACGCGGGGAAGTTGGGATAAGCCCAAGCCATGTTCGGCCGAAGCGCATGAGCCGCGCCAATCCCAACCCTCCGCGCCTTCGCAACCCACCGCGCTTCGGCGCGCGGCGGCGCGTGGCCTTGCGGCGGGAGCCGCTGCCGCCCAGCTGGCGCCCCGTGGCCGCGCGTACGCGCTGGCGTTCGGCACCCCCGACGCAGCCTCTGCTGGGTTTCCCAGCGTTTTGGCTGGGCTCGGTGGGGGTGCATCTGCTGGTCGCGGCGCTGCTGCTGTTCTGGCCCGATCCACGGCCGCGCCCGCCGGAGGCGCCCAGCCCGCCCAGCATTGATATCGTCTTTGAAGGCGGCCAGCCCGAACAACCCATCGCCGAGCCAATGGAGGGGGTGGAAACCCCGCCGCAACCCCCGGCCGTGCCGAACCAGGCCGAAATCCCGCCGCCGCCCAATGCCCCGCCCTTGCCCGCACAGCCGGCCCTGCCACCCATCCAGCAAGCCCTTCCCCTGCCGCCGCCGAGCCCGCCGACGCCCCAGGCGCTTCCCACGCCGCCGGAACCCCCCGTGGTGGCCCAGGCGCCCGAGCTGCCGCCCTTGCCGGGCGCGGTGGAGATCTTCACCCCCCCCACCGAGTTGCGTCTGCCGGACCGGCTGACCGAACGCCTGCCCCTGCCCCTGCCCTTGCCGCCGCCATCCCCACCACCGCGCCAGCCGAGCCCGCCCGCGCAACCGGCGCAGCGGCCCCAGCAGGCGCAGCCCAACCTGCCCGGCATTTGGGTGCCGGGCGGCGTCCAGCTGGGGAGGCCGGCGGCACCCCCCGCCGGCCGGCCCCAGGCCCGCGGCACCGATACGACCGTGGACCCCCGCTTCCTGGAGGGCAGACCCCGCACCGATCCCTCGGTCCGGGTGACGGGGGCGCAGGTGGGCGCCGATTGGCGGGCCGCGTTCCGGCGCTGGCTGGACCAGAATATCAGCTACCCGCAACGCGCCGTCGCGCTGGGTGAGGATGGCACGGTCCGGGTGGTGGTGACCGCAGCCCCCGATGGCACCGTGCGCAGTGTCCGGCTGGCCGGACCATCCACCTCGCCCTCCCTCAATTTCGGCACAACCTTTCCCTTTCAGGGGGCGAAGCTGCCGGCTTTCCCACCCGGGGCGGACCCCAATGGGGTGACGGTCGAATTGACGGTGAATTACATTCTCATTCGTCAGTGATTCTGTTGAGTCGCAAGTACCTGTTTCTGAATCCGAAACTCAGGCCGCAAAGGTTTTCCACAAGTTTCTGGCGAATCGAGGCAATCCAGAGCTTGTGTGTCAACCCTGGTTCTCGCTACTGTATATGGTATCGGGCACGGGGGATCATATCCTATGGACTGGACGGAAGAGGCTATCGAGCGCCTGCGCGCCTTTTGGGCCGAGGGTCATTCAACCGCCGAAATTGGCCGGCGCATGGGCATTTCCAAGAATGCCGTGGTCGGCAAGGCGCATCGCCTGGATCTGGCGGCACGGCCCAGCCCCATCCGGCGGGACCCGGCCGCGCCTCGCCCCGTCCCGACCGGGCGCCGGCCCACGCTGCCGCCACTGCGCGCGGCACAGCCCATCATGCCCCGGCGCGAGGAGGCCAAGCCCGCCCTCCAGCCCAGCATCACGGCCCTGGCCCCCAAGCCCGCCGCCATTGTGCGCGCCTTTCCGCGCGTCAGCGCCAAATCCTGCTGCTGGCCCATCGGTGAGCCCGGCACCAAGGCGTTCCGGTTTTGCACTGGTGCCGCCATGGGGGGGAAGCCCTATTGCGCCGAACATGCGGCCCTGGCCTATGTCCGCGTGAAGGATCGCCGCGAAGACGCCGCCTGAGATCGCGCGGCTTAAATCACGGATAAACCGGAAATGCAGATGGCTCGGGCATCAAGCTCGAGTCATTTGTCAATTCAGGCCTTTCATCCTTGGTCCGATCAGAGCTTCATAAGGCACTGGTTCGGGATGGTCTCGGCCGACGGACGCAACCCTTTGATTCAAGGCCGAGGCATTCCGGCAAAAGCTGAGGCATCCTGGCAAGAAAGCACGCCATGACCGGCGTTTTGCTGCAAATCTCCGCCCTGCTGCTCTTTGTGGTCATGGACACCCTGCTGAAGGTGATGGCGGCGGATTTCCCCGTGCTGCAAATCATCTGGGCGCGGTTTCTCTTTGCCTTTCTGACAGTCGCCATCGCGCTGCGGATCAGCATGGGCCGCTTTCCCTGGCGCTCCCGCGCGCCGGGATTGCAGGCCTTGCGCTCCCTGCTGCTGGCCGGGTGCAGCCTGCTTTTCACCGGGGCGCTCGCGCATATTCCCCTGGCTGACGCGACGGCGGTGGGGTTTGCCTCGCCGCTGATCACCGTCGCCCTGGCGGCCCTCCTCCTGCGGGAGCGCGTCAGTCTGCGGCGCTGGTGTGGCGTGGCGCTCGGCTTCCTCGGCGTGCTGGTGGCGCTGCGCCCGCCCTTCCTGACCGGGGCGCCGCTGCATTGGGCCTATCTCCTGCCGCTGGGCACGGCCATCATGTTCGCCTTCTACCAGATCCTGACCCGCCGCCTGGCCGCTTTGGATGACAGCCGGGTCACCATCTTTCACACCGGGCTTGCCGCTTCCCTTGCGACCTCCCTCGTGCAGCCGCTGGTGTTCCTGCCGCCGGCGCCCACCGAATGGGGATTGATGATCGCGGTCGGCATATTGGGCGCCTTGAGCCATGGCTTGCTGGTCCTTGCCTATGCCCGCGCGCCGGCCAGCCTGCTGGCGCCCCTTTCCTACACGCAGCTCATCTGGGCGAGCCTGGCCGGCATCCTGGTCTTTGGCGATTGGCCGGATGGCATCACCCTGCTGGGGGCCGTGGTGATCGCCGCCGGCGGGCTTTTGACCCTGACTCCGCCACGCGCCCGACACCGAAGCGAAACGTAACTTCAACAATCCCGCTTGCGCCCCCGGGTGCAGCGCGCTAACCCCTCAGCCGTTCGCAAGGGATTTTTCACATTCCAACCTTCGGCCTCTCGGAGGGCGACCGCGCCCATCCCCGCGCTTCGCTTGATGCTGCCTCCGTTCGCAACGCCTATCGGCGCTGGGCAGGCGTCTATGACCTCGTCTTCGGCGGCGTTTCGGCCTTTGGCCGGCGCAGCGCCGTGGCCGCCGTCAACCGCATTTCCCAGACCGCCGGGCGCCGTATCCTGGAAGTGGGCGTCGGCACCGGGCTGGCCCTGCCGCATTACCGGCCGGATCTTGATGTCGTCGGCATTGATCTCTCGCGCGAGATGCTGCTGAAGGCCCAGGAGCGCGTGGCGGCCGAGCGCATCACCGCCAGCCACGGCCTGCTGGAAATGGACGCCGAAAACACCGCCTTCGCCGATGACAGCTTCGATATCGCGGTGGCCATGTTCACCGCCTCCGTCGTGCCGGACGCCCGCAAGCTCTTCGCCGAGATGTCCCGGGTGGTGCGCCCCGGTGGCCACCTGCTCTTTGTGAACCATTTCGCGGCCGATGACGGTTTCCGCTGGTGGCTTGAGCGCAGCACGGCGCCGCTGGCTCGCATCCTCGGCTGGCATCCGGATTTCAAGCTCAGTGACCTGCTGGGTGAGGGCGAGGCCGAGATCGAGCGGATGGAAGCCTGCCCGCCGCTGGCGCTTTTCACCCTGGTCGAAGTGAAGAACTGATCCTCACAATCCCGGTGCCTCAAAGTCTGGGCGCCTGACAATTCCGGTGCCATGGGCCACATGATGGGGGCATGAGCCCCTCCACCCCCTGGCAGCGCCTGATCCTGCCGAGTTTCCTGGCCCTGCCGGTCCTGGCCCTTCTGCTGGGCCTGGGAAGCTGGCAGTTGCAACGCCTGGCCTGGAAGCAGGGCGTGCTGGCCGAATTGGCCGCGGCCCAGGCCAGGCCGCCCATCCCCGCCCCTGATCAGCCTTTGCCCTTCGCGCATCTCAGCGCCACCGGGCGATTCCGGCCCGGCGCCGAGGCCATGCTCGGCCTGGAAGTGCGCGGCACCACCTTGGGCGGCAACCTCATCGCCGTGCTGGAGCGCCCTGGGTCATCCCCCTTGCTGGTGGATCGCGGTTGGGCGCCCCTGGAGGGCGGCCAGGTGAACCGGCCGGAAGGCGAGGTGAGCATCACCGGTTATGCGCGCTTTTCAGATCGCCGCAGCCCGCTCGCCGCGCGGGATGATCCGGCCGGGCGCCGGTTTTACCAGTTTGACGCGCGCGCCATTTCCCAGGCGCTCGGCGCGGCCGATGCCCTGGCCTATGCGCTGGTCGTGGTGGTGCCGGCACCGCCGCTGGCGCCTTCCGGCCTTGGCGCGGCACCGCCGCCGCAGCGCGGGCCATTGCCGGATGCGGCCCACAGCTTCCCCGCGCCGCATAATCCACATCTGGGCTATGCGGTGACGTGGTTCGGCCTGGCCCTGGCCTGGACCGCCATTTTCCTCCTCTGGGCCCGCCGACGGATACAAGACAAATGAGCCACGCCGCCTATGCCCGCCTGACACAACGCCTGGCCCGCCTCGGTGCCTTGGGTGAGGCCGCCGCCATCCTTCATTGGGATGCGAGCACCATGATGCCGAAGGGGGGCGGCGCCGCCCGTGGCGAGCAGCTGGCCACCCTGGCGGGCCTGGCGCATGACATGATGATCGCCCCGGATATGGCGGCGGATTTGCAGGCCGCTTCCACGCAATCGGCCTGGGAAGACGCCAATCTGGCGCTGATGCGCCGCGCCCACCTCCGCGCGACCGCCCTGCCCACCGCCTTGGTCGAGGCCGTGGCCCGCGCCAATTCCGCCTGCGAAAAAATCTGGCGTGACGCCAAGGCCCATTCCGATTTCGCACAGGTCCGCCCGTATCTGGAGGAGGTTCTGCGCCTGCAGCGCGAAACCGCGCAGGCGCTTTCCGCCGCCACCGGCCTGACGCCCTATGATGCGTTGATGGATGGCTATCAGCGGGGCGTCACGGCGGCCGAGGTGGAGCCGGTCTTCAACGCCTATGAGGCATTTCTCCGTGATGCCTTGCCGCGCGCCGAGGAGATCCAGGCGCGGCGCGGCCCGCCCCTTCCGCTGCGGGGCCCCTTTCCCGCGGAACGGCAAAGGGCATTGTGCCGTGACCTCTCCCTCCGGCTGGGCCTGGAGGCCGAGCATTCGCGGCTGGATGAAAGCGTGCATCCCTTTTGCGGCGGCACCACCACGGATGTGCGCATCACCACCTTCTACAGCGAGAAGGACCCGGCCAAGGCGTTGCTCGGCGTGCTGCATGAGACGGGCCACGCCCTGTATGAGCGCGGGCTTCCGGCGGAATATGCACGCCAGCCGGTGGGGGAATCCGCCGGCATGGCGGCCCATGAATCGCAAAGCCTCATCATCGAGATGCAGGCCTGCCGCAGTGATGGGTTTCTCGCTTTCCTTGGCCCGATGCTGGAACGCAGTTTTGGCGGGGATGCGGCAGCCTATGCCCCCGGCAATCTCAGCCGCCTCTGGCGCCGTGTGGCGCGCGGCTTCATCCGCGTGGATGCGGATGAGCTGACCTATCCCGCCCATGTCATCCTGCGTTTTCGCCTGGAACGCGCCATGATCGCGGGCGAGCTTGCCGTGGCGGAGCTTCCGGGCGCCTGGGCGGAGGGCCTGCGGGACCTGCTGGGCATCACACCGCCCGATGACGCGCGTGGCTGCCTGCAGGATATCCACTGGCATGATGGCGGCTTTGGCTATTTCCCGAGCTACACGCTGGGGGCCATGGCGGCCGCGCAGATGATGAAGGCGGCGCGGGCGGCAACGCCCGGTCTCGACGCCGCCCTGGCCCAGGGCAATTTGACCCCGCTGGTGGCGTGGTTGCGGACCCATGTGCATGGCCATGGCGCCAGGCTCGGCTTCCAGGACCTTCTTCGCGCGGCAACGGGAAAGCCGCTTGATCCCTCCGATTTCCAGGCGCATCTGCGGGCGCGCTACCTGGATGAGGACGGCCAGGACCGCTCGGCCGCGGCCTCCAGATGATGACGCGCTGACGATGCCGCATGAAACCGGCCTGATCGCCACCATCGCGCTGGGGCTGACCTTTGCGCTGTTCCTGGGCCTTGCGGCGCGGGCCCTGCGGTTGCCCACCATCGTGGGCTATCTGGTGGCCGGCATGCTGATCGGCCCACATACGCCCGGTTTCGTGGGTGACCTGCAAGTGGCGCAGCAATTGGCCGAGATTGGCGTGATTCTGCTGATGTTCGGGGTTGGGCTGCATTTCTCCCCACGCGAGCTGGCCGATGCGCGGGGTGTCGCCGTGCCGGGCGCCTTGTTGCAGATGGCTTGTGCCACCGCACTTGGTTGGGGGCTGGCGCGACTGCTGGGTTGGGGCGACGCGGCCGGCATTATCTTCGGCTTCTCCCTCTCCGTCGCTTCCACCGTTGTATTGCTGCGTGCCCTCACCGAACGCGGGGAATTGGCCACCACCCAGGGCCATACCGCCGTGGGCTGGCTGGTGGTCGAGGATATGGCGATGGTGGTGGCCTTGGTGCTGGTCCCGGTTTTGGCCGCCGTCACCCAGGAACGACCCGCCGCCGGGCTGATGATCGGCCTGGGTGGGGCGGAGGGCGTGGCGCTGACCCTGTTGATCACCCTTGGCAAGGTTGCGGTATTTGTGGCGCTGATGCTGGTCGTGGGTGCGCGCGTTCTGCCCTGGGCGCTGTCCTGGGTGGGGCGGCTGCGCTCGCGGGAGTTGTTTTCTTTGGCGGCCCTCGTGACCGCCCTGGGCATTGCCTATCTGGCCTATGTGCTCTTCGGCGTCTCCTTCGCGCTGGG
>CANHTE010000065.1 GCA_947462945.1 Acetobacteraceae bacterium | reverse complement strand
GGGCATGGCCGTCGGCGGAGGCGGCTTTACCAGTGAGGGGGCGGGCTTGGATGGCGGCGACACGGCCTTGGCTTTGCCAGGAGTGGGTGGGGCCGTAACGGTCTTGGCTGCCGTGGGTTTCCCCCCTGGCGGCGGGACAGGCGATGCCTTGCCTGCGGGCTTGGCACGGCTTGGGTTGGGGGCAGGCGGAGCAGCCGCCTGCTTCACCGGTTTTGGCGCGGTCTTGGCCTTTCCGACAGGCTGCCCCTTCGCAGGGGGCTTGGCCTGGGCAGGAGGCTTGACCTTGGAAGCAGCCTTGATCGTGGAAGCCGCCTTGGTCTTTGCAGCAGGCTGGGTCTTTTTGGTCTTTGCAGCAGGTTGGGCCTTCGTCGCAGTCCTTTGCTTCCCCGCAGCCTGCGCCTTCGCGACAGTCTTGGCCTGGGTGGCGGTCTTGGCCTTAGCGACAGTCTTGGCCTGGGTAGCAGTCTTGGCCTGGGTAGCAGTCTTGGCCTTGGCAACAACCTTGGCCTTGGCAGCAGGCTGGGCCGGCTTCTTCCGGGGTGACGGGGCCATGGGGCGCTCTGCTCCTGCATGCCGAGGGGGGACGCGGAGACCGGGCGGCCTTCTGCAGGAAGCTGCAGGCCACCACCGGTCCGTCGCCATGATGTAACACAAAAAAAGGCACTGGTCACGCCCGGTGCGGCGTGCCCCATGCCGTGTGCGCCATCAGGGCTTGCCGGGCTCCGGGCTCAACAGGGCCAGCTTGCCCGGCTTGTCCTTCCACTCCTCGGCATCGGCCGGCGCCTCGCCCTTGCGGGTGATGTTCGGCCAGGCCTGGGCATAGTTGCGGTTCAGTTCGACCCAGGCGGTCGCCTTGTCGTCGCTATCCGGCAGGATGGCCTCGGCCGGGCATTCCGGCTCACACACGCCGCAATCAATGCATTCATCCGGATGGATGACCAACATGTTTTCGCCGACATAGAAGCAGTCCACCGGACAGACTTCCACACAGTCCATGAACTTGCACTTGATGCAATTTTCAGTGACGACATAGGTCACGCAGGCAGCTCCCGATTGCAGCGAACAGCGCCAGAATTGGCGCTGTCAGCCCGGATTGACAAGCCGCGGCGGGGATCATTCCGCAAGCGGTATTTCTTCATACAGGCTCCGCGCCTCGGAGGGTGGGCCGCGCCGCGTGCCCAATTCCATCACTCGCCAGACGCAAACCTCGCCGTTCCGCATGAAGGTGAGAACATCGCCCACGCGAATTCGGGCATGGGCCTTTGTTGCCGGCTGGCGGTTCAGGCGAAAACCGCCTGCCGCGATCAGCGCGCCGCATTCCGCCTTGGACCGGGCCAGGCGCGCATGCCAGAGCCAGGCGTCGAGTCGCAGGAAGGGCTCACCCGCCAAGCAAACCCTCCCCGGAGGCTATTTGAGCTTCAGCTTCATCAGCGCGGCGAAGGGGCTGTCCTCAGCCTTGGCGGATGGCCGGTCCTCATGGAAGGTCCGGGTCTCCGGCCCGCCGGGGCCACGATCCCGATCCCGGTCGCGCGGCGGGCGCGAGCCATCGCGGGGCGGGCCGTTGCGGGGCGGCCCATCCTTGGCCTGCGCATCGCGAGGCTGACCATCGCGTGGCTGCCCCTCGCGGCGGGGGCCATCACGGCCGGGACCATCACGGCGGGGCCCATCCTTGCGGAAGCCACCCTCGGGGCGGGGTGCCGGATGCCCCGGCGATGGGGGCCGGGCCTCCTGACCTTCGGCGGGTTGGCCCTCGGCAGGCTGGCCCTCCGCCGGGGTGCCGGGGCGGGGCGGGCCGCGATGCCGTTCGCGGCGGGGGCCGTCGCGGCGGGGCGCCCGGTTTTCGGCACCTTCGGCCGCGGCGCCTTCCGCTGCCCCGTCGCGGCGCGCAGCCTGCGGCCGGCCATGGCGTTGCTGGCGGGGCGCCTGGGGCGGCCGCGCCCAGCTGACCATCGTCGGCAGCACGGGGCCTTCCATGCCCTCGGGCAGCGGCTCCGAGGGAATCAGCCGGAAGCCCAGCTCGGCCAGCACCGGGGCCAGCGCATCCCCCTTGATGCCGAAGCGGCCCAGGATTTCGGGCGGCAGGGGCGCGGGGGCGCGGCGCGTCAGATAGCCCAGTTCGGCGGCCACGCGCTCCGCCACATCCAGGCGCAGCAACACGGGGCCGGCGGGCACCCAGCCCATCATCGGCGCAAAGCCCGGCGGCCATGAAAGCGCCATGACACCGTCGCTCGGGATGGAAACCAGCCCCGGCGCGGGCAAGGCCGGCGTCGGCACGTCATAGCTCAGCGCCCAGATCTGGGCGCGCAGCGCCATCGGGCGCGGCTTCAGCGCTTCGGGGACGTAAAGCGCGAAGCGGCCGGCGCGAATGCCGATGCCCTTCAGCTTGGCACGCAATTCCTGGCCGATCTGGTTGCGCGTGTCGCCCGGCTTCAGGCCCAGCGTCTCGCGCAGCTGGAAGGCCGGGCCGCGCAGGGTATTGTCCTCGGCTGCCTTGGCTTCGATGGCGGAAATCGCCGCCAGATCCTTGGCCACCACCCCTTCGATCCAGCCGGCCAGGCGGGTGCGGATGCGCTCGCGCTGCGGACCGTCCAGGAATTCCGAATCCTTCACCTCGATCAGCGGCTTGCCCGGCTCGCTGCCCATCTTGAGGCGGGCAATCTCGGCACCCTCCCAGGTGATGCGATGCTCGCTGGTCAGGCCGAAGCTTTCCGCCTTGCCGATATCAAGTGCCGCCACGCGGCGCGGGATTTCCTGCACCAGGGCGCGGCGCGCGGCGCGGAGAATGAGTTTCTTCTCCTCCTCACCGCCCTCGCCCAGCTCTGGCACGAATTCAAAGCCGACGACGCGGCCCACCTTGTGGCCTTCGACCACCACCTCACCCTGGCGGGTCACGGCGCTCAGCAGGTCTTCCTCGGTATTGTCGAGGCTGCGGATCAGATGCGCGGCGCGGCGGTCCACGAAGCGCGCCGTCAGGCGCTCATGCAGCGCGTCGCTCACCGCATCCTCGGCGGCGCGAGCGGCTTCCTGCTGGGTGGCAGCATCGCGCACCCAATCGGCACGGGCGGCGATATAGGCCCAGACCCGGATTGCCGAGAGGCGGGACATCAACGTGTCCAGATCGCCCTCGATGCTGGTGCAGGTGGCGATCTGCGTGGCGATCCAGTCCGACGGCACGGTGCCGTCCTCACACAGATGCGTGAAGAGCCGCGCGCAAAGCCGGGTATGGGTGTCATCGGCCAGCTTGCGGAAATCCGGCACCTGGCAGGTTTCCCACAGCAATTGCAGCCGCGATCTGGACGATGCCATGCGGCGGATCGCTTCCTCACGCGCCAGAAGGCTAAGCGTGATGTGATCCACCGCGTCATGCCCCTTGGTGAGGCCGGCCTGCGGGGGTGCCGCGCCCAGGCTGTCCAGCAGGGCCTCGATGCCCGAGAAATCGAGATCGCTGTTGCGCCAGGCCAGCGCCTGGATCGGCTCGAAGTGATGGCCCTCGATCTTCTCGACCATCTCCTCCGGCAAGGGCGGGCATTCGCCCGTCACGCCGAAGGTGCCATCGCGCATGCCCCGGCCCGCGCGGCCGGCGATCTGCGCGGCCTCCTGCGGGGTCAGCTGGCGGGGCGCATGGCCGTCGAACTTGTTCAGGCTGGCGAAGGCCACATGGTCCACATCCATGTTCAACCCCATGCCGATGGCGTCGGTCGCCACCAAGAAATCCACCTCGCGGTCCTGGTACATCTTCACCTGGGCATTGCGGGTGCGCGGGCTGAGGCGACCCATCACCACGGCGCATCCGCCACGGCGGCGGCGGATGGCCTCGGCGATGGCATAGACTTCGGCGGCCGAGAAAGCGACCACGGCGCTGCGGGCCGGCAGGCGCGTCAGCTTGGCGGGGCCGGCATATTCCAGCTTGGACAGGCGGGGCCGCGTCTCGATCTCGACCTGCGGCACCAGGCGTTGCAGCAGGGGGCGGATGGTTTCAGCGCCCATGAACATCGTCTCGACCAGGCCGCGCGCATGCAGCAGCCGGTCGGTGAAGATATGGCCGCGATCAGGGTCGGCGCAGAGTTGGATTTCATCCACCGCCAGGAATTCGACGCGGCGATCCAGCGGCATGGCTTCCACCGTGCAGGCGAACCACTTGGCGTCGGGCGGGACGATCTTTTCCTCGCCGGTGATGAGGGCGACATTCTTCTCGCCCTTGGCGGCCACCATGCGGTCGTAATTCTCGCGCGCCAGGAGGCGGAGCGGGAAGCCGATGATGCCGGAGGAATGCGCAAGCATGCGCTCCATCGCCAAATGGGTCTTGCCGGTGTTGGTGGGGCCGAGAAGGGCCTTAACGCGCGCGTCGAACATGCAGGGTTCCAGTAAGGGCCCAAACGGCCAGGGCGGGAGCGTTATGAACCAAGCGCCGATGATTGCAACTTGTGCCCGGTTGCAACCCTTCCACAGGGGGCGGAGATTACGGGCGTGACCCCTGCACAAAGCTTCGCCCTGGTTTTCGGCGCCCAATTCGCGGCCTTCGGCGCCATGATGCCCTTCCTGCCCGCCATCCTGGCGGAGGGCGGTCTTTCCCCCGGCCAGGTCGGCGCCGTCATGGCCGCGGGCTCGCTGGTGCGGCTGGTGGCGGCACCGCTCAGCGGGCGCCTCGCGGATCGGGTGCCGGATATGCGCCGGCTGCTGGCCGTGGCGGCGCTGCTGGCCGCTGCCAGCGCGCTGGGCTTTGGCCTGGCGGCGGGGCTGGCCCTGCTGCTGGCGGTGCAAATCCTGCACAGCGTCTCGGCCGCGCCCATCGTGCCGCTCTGTGACGCGCTGGCGGTGGGCGCGGTGCGTCGGGGCGGCTTCGATTACGCACGGGTGCGCTCGGTGGGGTCCATCGCGTTCATGCTGGGGGCGATCCTCGCCGGGTTCGCGGCCGAATGGTGGGGGCCACGCGTGGCGGCGTGGATGCTGGCGGCGGGCATGCTGCTCACCGCCTGGGCCGCGCTGCAATTGCCCGCCACGCCGCCCCGCGCCGGCGCGCCATCGGGCAGCCTGTGGGCGCCGCTGGCCGAGCCCGGCTTTCGCTGGGTGCTGCCCATCGCCGCGCTGATCCAGGGCAGCCACGCGGTGTATTATGCCTTCTCAACGCTGCATTGGCAGGCGGCGGGGCTCAGCACCGGTTTCATCGGCCTGCTCTGGGCGCTGGGTGTGCTGGCCGAGATTTTTCTTTTCCTCTTCGGCCGCCCCGTGGTGGAGCGCCTGGGGGTGCGGGGCCTGGCCGTGCTGGCGGCGGGGGCCGGCGTGCTGCGATGGAGCGTCACGGCCTTCACGAATGAGCCGGCCTTGCTGGTGCTGATCCAGCTGCTGCATGGCCTGACCTTCGGCGCCATGCACCTGGCCGCGATGCGCGCGCTGTTGGGATTGCCGGCCGGGCTCTCCGGCCGGGCGCAGACCTTGCTGGCCTCGGCCGTCAGCGCGGCGACTGGCGGCCTGATGTGGGCCTGTGGGCCCTTTTATGCCGAAGTGGGGGGCATGGCATTCCTGGCCATGGCGGGGCTTTGCGTGGCGGCGCTGCTGCTGGCGCTGCGGCCCCTGCCGGGCAAGACCGCGCCGCCCCCGGCAGCGTGATGCCCCGCATGAACGGGCGCCATGGCACCGGGAACGGCCATGTTCGGCAGCGCTTCAGACGCGCCCCATCGCCATCCGCGCGGTCGCGGCGAAGCTGCGTGGGCCATCCGGCGCGCCGGCGCACCAGGCCTCGCGCAGCCTGGCCTCGAAAAGCGCACGCTCCGCCGCATTAAGCGAGGCGAGATAGGGGCCGATGATGCCCTGGTTGCCGCGCAGCGGCGCGAGCCAGGCCTCGAAATTCGCATCCCCCATGCGCAGTGGCAGGTCCCGCTCCGTGATGGCGCTCAAACCCGCACCCTCCAGCAGCGCGCCCAATTGCCCGGGCTGGCCGACCAGCTTGGCGTAATGCTTCTCCCGCCAGGCGACGCCCGAGGGGAAAAGGGCAGCGGCCGTATCGGCAAAGAGCCGCATGCTGGGCATGCCGCCCCAGAAATCCCACATGGCCAGGGCCACCAGCCCGCCCGGCCGGGTCACACGCCGCAATTCGCGCAGCGCTTGCGCCGCATCCGGCACGAAGGCGATCACCAGCAGCGAAAGCGATGCGTCAAAGGCGCCATCCGCAAAGGGCAGCGCCTGGACATCGCCCTGGCGGAAGTCACCGCCCGGCACGCAGGCACGGGCGGCTTCCAGATAGGTCTCCGAGAGGTCCAGCCCGGCGATCCGCGCCGTCGGGTCGCGCCGGTGCAGCGCAGCCGCGAGCGACCCCGTGCCACAACCCGCATCCAGCACCGCCCCACCCTGCGGCAGGGCGCAGGCGTCGAGAAACCCTTCAGCCAGGCTGCGGGACCAGCGCCCCATGCCGGCATCATAGGCGGCGGCGCTGGTGGCGACGTAAGTCACGCCTCGCGCGTGTATCGAAAATTGCAATGGCTGGCGCCGCCCATGATGGTCTGGGTGCGCTCCAGCTTGAGCTTGGGATCATAGCCCTCACAAAAGGCGCCGTCGCGGTTGCAGGAGAGTACGGCGCCCAGCTTGGCCAGCCCCATCTCCCGATAGCTCTCGGCATAGCGGCAGCGGGTCACGTTGAAGTCGAAATGCGTCTCATCCTGGCGCAGCACCTCGATGCGCAGGGCGTCATCCAGCTTCCAGCGCTCCATCGAATCCGCGAAGTGCCGGATGCTGGGCTCGGGCGCTTCGGCGGCGATGGTGGCGCCGGCTTCGCGGGCCAGCTTGATGATGGCGCGGGAGAGGATTTGCGTCGCCTGCTCCTCGCCCAGGCTGGCGCACATCTCCTCGAAGATGCCCTTGGCGAAGGCGGCCTCGATGCGGCGTTGTTCGAGGATGGAAAGGGTCATGGCGCGGACTCCGAT
>CANHTE010000064.1 GCA_947462945.1 Acetobacteraceae bacterium | reverse complement strand
GAAATTCTGGTTGGTGACATTCGCGGTGGCCGCCACCAGTGAGCCGACATTCACCTGCGAACCCTGGGCGAATATGACGCCCGACTGGTTCACGATGGCGACACCGCCATTGGCCGTGATCTGCCCGGCAATGCGTGAGGGATCAGGCGTATTGACCCGGTTCAACGTCCAGGATTGGGCGCTGGGCTGGGTGAAGTTCACCGTGGCGTTGCGGCCCACGTCAAAGCGCTGCCAATCCACCACGGCACGGTTGGACCCCTGGGTGACCTGGGTGTGCGTGCCGGCCTGGCTGATCGTCGCCTGCCCGGCGCTGACCTGCCCGCCTGCCGGGACTGCGTTGGGCGCCTGGGCCTGGGCCGAGGCCATGGTCGCCAGCAGCAGCGCCAGGCTGCCCCTCAAGCTCTCCGTCAAGCGCTGGCGCAGATGCCCCGGGAGGGCGCCTGCGCAACGGCGCCGTGCAGGAGTTCGGCGGAAGGGTGACGGCGCAGCCAAGGTCAGAAGCGTACCATCAGCCGCATGTAGCCCGCAGTGGCAGCCAGGGGCTGGACAGCCGAGCCTGCCGCATCCACGGAACGCGTGACGCGGCGGACGGCTTCGATGTCGAGAAAGACCGTATCGTTGATGTTGCTGCGGATGCCACCGCCCCAGGATTCCAGGCGCCGGTTGGGATCACTCGGCAGGTTTTCACGGGTGCGGCCCTGATCGTAGAACATGTAGAACTGGGCTGCGGGGCGCAATTCGGTGGCGCGGCCCGTGATCCGTTGGGCCGTGAAGCTTGGCAGGTTCAGCACATCCATCTGAATTTCGGCCGTCAAGCCATAGGCGGTGTCTCCGCTCACCTGCCCCGCGTAGAAGCCGCGCCCGAGGCGCGTACCCCCCAGGAAGAGTTTTTCCGAGGCCGGCAGGACATCACGGCTCCATTGCCCGGCCACGGTGCCCTGCAGGGTGAACTGCATGTTGCGGTGGGTGAGGATGGGGTGGGTGCGCTGATACTCCCCGGTGATCTTGGTGAAGCCGAAATTGCTGCCCTGCCGCGCGGGTATGGCTGTGCGGTCATTGTGGCTGGCCCCGAAGGCGGTGATGCCCTGATGAAGGCGGAAATTGCCCGAATTGGCCGCCATGCCACCCAGCGGCAGGAAGCTGTCCAGATACTGCCCGTCCGCGCCGATGCGCAGTGCGCGCACATGATCGGCGCTGGTGCGCACGGCCGTGATCGTGCCGGTCTCGACCACGCTGTCATAGATATCGAATTGCGCGGCGGCAAAAAGATTGGCGCCGCGGGCGCGGATGATGGGATAGGTCACGCCGCCGCCGGCGATGCGCGTGAAGGCATCGTATCCGATGGTCGAGAGCAGGCCGCTGGGCCGGGTATAGCCCGCCCCCGCATAAAGCCGCATCCGCAGGCCCGAACCGCCCAGGAAGAATTCCGTGCTGGCCTGGCCGAACATCGCCTCGCGCCCGGCCGAGGTGTAGAAGCTCGCCTCCGTTCGCTCGCCGAGCGAGGTGAAGGAATTGGCCTGGCCGACCGTCAGGAACTGCAAGGGGCCGGCGCGCTCGAAGCCACGATTATCGGCCGTGATGAAGCCGCCAAAGGCCTGGCGCGAAACCTCGGCGACGAGTTCCAGCTCGCCCGGGGCACCGTCCTCAAGGGCGCGGAGCACGCCGCGCACCCTCACCCCCGGCACATCTCCGGCCAGCAGCAGCGCGCGCTCGATGCTGGAGGCCCTTGCGGCCCCTTCCGAGACCGCGCGATTGAGGAAGCGCAGCACCTGGGCGCCAGCGGGGCCGATATGGCCATCAAGGCGGACGCTGGCGATCCGCCCTTCCTGCACCAGAAAGATCAGGCGATGGCCGGCCGCCAGCGGCTGGGCGAACACCTCCACGCTGAGGAAAGGGAAGCCCGCCCGGCGATACTCGGTCAGGATGGCCGTGCGCGCCGTTTCAATCCGTTCGGCCGTGGCGGTCTGGTCCGCCAGCCCCGCGAGGTGACGCGCGAGCATCGCCGTGGGCAGGGCCTGATTGCCATCAATGATGACATCCAGGACATCCATTCCCGCAAGCTCCGACAGGGCCGGCAGCGGTGTTCCGGGCGCAGCACGCAGGGGGGCGGAAAGGCCGGGCCTGGGGTCGGGCGACAATTCACGCAGGAATTGCTGCGGCGGGGGGATGGCGGGCAGCGGGGAAAGCTGCGCCAGCGGCGTGACAGGCTGCGCCTTGGGGGCGGAGATGCTGAACATGGCCGCCATCGCCAGCGCGATGTGACAGGAGCGGCGCCTGACGTTGCCCTTCAGCGGCGCGCTCATGGTGGGGTGCCCGCGCGGCGGCAGGCAGGCCATGGGCGTGCAGGGTCACGACGGAAAGCCACGGCTTTCCGTCTGCAAGGGCGCGGACAACGCCGCGCCGGCCCATAGCGCTCCAATGACGCAAGCATCTGATGAATATATAGGCGCCAGGTTAAATATTTCTTCTTTAGCGCAATGACGGGCGGGGATGACATGCGCGTGGCCCGGCGGCACGGCTTCGCCGCCCCCCAACCCGCCAGGATTTGCTTGCACCGGGGCCGGCACCGCCCGAAGATCAAGGCATGCGCTTCGCTCTCCTTGCCGCAATTCCCGGCCTTCTGCTGGCGGCCACCCCTCTGCCCGGCGCGGCGCAGGGCCAGGCGCAGATGCCCGCCCCCGGCCAGGGGGCAAGTCCCGGCCAGGGGGGAAGTCCCGGGCAGGGGGGAAGTCCCGGGCAAAGCGCAAGCCAGGCCCAACGCAACCTAGACAGCGCCTTTGAAGCCCTGCGCGAAGCCGAGGATGAGCGGGGCGCGCATATGGCCGAAATGGCCATCCGGCAAATCTGGGCGCGCCAGGCCAGCGCCGCCGTGGCGCTGCTGCTGAATCGCGGCATTCGCAACCTGCGCGCTAACCAGGCCGGTGACGCGCTGGAGGATTTCGACGCCGCCCTCACCCTGGCCCCCCTGGCCGCCGATGCCTGGCATTGGCGCGCCCAGGCCCATCAAATTGTGGGGGACCGCGTGGCGGCGGCGGGCGATCTGCGCGAATGCCTGCGGCTGGAGCCCCGGCATTTTGCCGCCCTGGTCAGCCTCTCGCGCTTGCAGGAGGAGGCGGGCGATGCGCGCGGCGCCCTGCGCAGCCATGAGGCGGCTCTCGCCATCCATCCGCGCCTGGCCGGCGGCGCGGAGCGGCTGCGTGAACTGATTCGCGCGGCCGAGGGCGAGGCGATGTGAGCGCAATGCGCGGATGGCATCCCGCCCCGCGCCACGTCACATTCCCCCCATGCCCGATACCCTCGCCCCCCTCGATCAACGCCGCTGGGCCGCCCTGCTGGCACGCGATGCCGCGCCTGATTGCGGTGCCTTCCACTATGGCGTCACCACCCAGGGCGTCTTCTGCCTGCCCGGCTGCCCCTCCCGCCCGCCTTTGCGCCGCAACACCGTCTTCTTCGCTGATGCGCCCGCAGCCGAGGCCGCCGGTTTCCGCCCCTGCAAGCGCTGCGACCCCAAGGGCGAGCGCGCCGCCCTGCACCGCGATGCCATCGCCGCCGCGGTGGCGCTGATCGAGGCCAGCGAAACCATCCCCAGCCTGGCAGCCCTGGCAAAACGCGCCGGCTATGCGCGCCACCATTTTCTCCGACTTTTCCGCGACATCACCGGCGTGACCCCGCGCTCCTATGCCGAAGGGGTGCGCGCGCGCCGCTTGCAATCCGCCCTCAGCCAGGGCGCGCGCGTGGCGGATGCGGTGGCCGAGGCGGGCTTTGGCAGTGAAAGCCGGGTTTATGAAAAGCGCGGCGCCACGCTGGGCATGACGCCGGGCGCCGCGCGCCGGGGCGCACGGGGTGAGCAGATCGGCCTTGCCCGCGCCGAAAGCGTGATGGGCCCCCTGCTGGTGGGCGCCACGGCCGAGGGCGTCTGCTTCATCGGCTTCGGCGAGGCGATGGACGCGCTGGAAGGGGACCTCCGCCGCCGCTTCCCGCATGCGCGATTGCACGAGGACCCCGACCTGGAAGAGACGCTGGCCAAGGTCACGGCCTTCCTGCGCGAGCCACGGGCGGCGTTGAAACTCCCGCTCGATCTGCGCGGCACCGCCTTCCAGCGCCGCGTTTGGGAGGCGTTGCAGACCATCCCCCCGGGCCAGACGCGCAGCTATGGGCAATTGGCGGCGGAAATGGGCCATCCGGCCGCCACGCGCGCCGTGGCCCGGGCTTGCGCGCAAAACCCCGTCAGCCTGGCGGTCCCCTGCCACCGGGTGATCGGCGCGAGCGGGGACCTCACCGGCTATCGCTGGGGCGTGCCGAACAAGAAGCGCCTGCTGGCCGGGGAGAAACAGGCGCCATGATCCGTTGGCTCGGCGTCCTGCTCATCCTGGCCGGCTGCGCCGCATCCGGCGTCACTGCCGATGAGGCGCCGCGCGAAATCCCCTTCCCCGAGCAGCGTCTCAACGTGCCAGGGGCCGAAGGGGTGCCGCTGCGCGCCCTGCTGTATGTGCCGCCGAACCCCAGCCGCCCGGCCGTCATCGCGCTGCATTCCTGCACCGGAATCGGCTCGGCGGAGCGCCCGATCCGCCTGCCCGCGCATCAGCGCGACTGGGCGACCCGGCTGCTCGAGGCCGGTCACCCCATCCTGTTCCCTGACAGTTTCGGCAGTCGCGGGCTGGGCGAGGCCTGCGGCGTGCGCGGCTTTCGGGCCGGGCCGGCGGGCCTGCGCCGCCAGGACGCCCTGGCCGCCGCAAATTGGGCGCGGGCGCAGCCCTGGGGGCGCGGGCAGGCACCGGTGCTGATCGGCTGGTCGCATGGGGGCTCCACCACGCTGGCCGCCTGGGCCACCGCCGCACCTGGTGCGCTCAGCGCCGCCATCGCCTTTTATCCCGGCTGCGGCCAGGGCGAGGCGCCGCAGCTCGGCACCGCGCCTTTGCTCATGCTGCTCGGCGCCGAGGATAACTGGACCCCGCCGCAGCCCTGCCAGCAGATCGCCGGGCGGGCGCCCCGGCTCATCACGGTCGAAAGCTATACCGGCGCGCATCATGCATTTGATGGGCTGACGGGCGGGGTCCGGACCCGCTATTTGCCCAATGGCCGCAGCGTCTCCTTCGGCCCGGATGGCGCGGCGCGGGCGGCTTCGCGGCTGCGGGTGGCCGCCTTCCTCGCAGCCAACGCCGGTCCGCCATAAGCAGAGCGCGGTTCCGGGGGGCCGGCTCAGCGTGGTAATGCCATAGACCATGATCATTGCCCTCGGTTCCGACCATGCCGGCCTGCCGCTCAAGCGGGCCATCCTTGCCGCCCTGGAAGCCGGCGGCCATGCCGTGCTGGATGCCGGCACCCATGATGATTCGAGCGTGGACTACCCCGACTTCGCGCATGAGGTCGCCGCCAAGGTCGCGGCGGGTGAGGCGCGGTTCGGCGTGCTGGTCTGTGGCTCCGGTATCGGCATGAGCATCGCGGCCAATCGGCACCCCGCCATCCGCGCGGTGGTGCTGCACAACACCACCGAGGCCCGGCTGACCCGCGCCCATAATGACGCGAATATCGCCTGCTTCGGCGCCCGCACCCTGGGGGTGGAGGTCGCGCTGGATGCCCTGGCCGCCTTCCTCGCCACGCCCTTCCAGGGCGGGCGGCACGAAAGGCGCGTTGCCAAGATCGAGACGGCACTGACCTGACCTTTTGCAGGCAAGGCCCGGAAGAGAGGGGGCTTTGCCCTCTCGCGCCCACCCACCAGGAAACTCGGTTTCTTGGAACTTCGATGAGTTCGCACCTTGGCGTTTCTCGGCCCCTTCGGCCCGTGTTATGCCACTCTCTCCCGCCTGCAAGGACCGTTGCCATGAACGAGAACACCGCCCGCTTCCTGCCAGCCCGCTTCTTCCAGGCCGGCGTGGCGGAATCCGACCCTGAGCTGGCTGCCACCATCGCGCAGGAATTGACGCGCCAGCAGGACGGCATCGAGCTGATCGCCTCGGAAAACATCGTCAGCCGCGCCGTGCTGGAGGCGCAGGGCTCGGTGATGACCAACAAATATGCCGAAGGCTATCCGGGCCGGCGCTACTACGGCGGCTGTGAGTTCGTGGACGTGGCCGAGACGCTGGCGATTGAACGCGCCAAGCAGCTTTTCGGCGCGAAATTCGCCAATGTGCAGCCGCATAGCGGCGCCTCGGCCAATATCGCGGTGTTCTTCGCGCTGCTCCAGCCGGGCGATACCTTCCTGGCGATGGACCTGGCCGCTGGCGGGCACCTGACCCATGGGGCGCCGGTGAATTACTCCGGCAAGTGGTTCCACCCCATCGCCTATGGCGTGCATGCGCAGACCGGGCTGCTGGACTACGAGACGATGGAGCGCCTGGCGCGGGAGCAGAAGCCCAAGCTGATCATTGCCGGTGGCTCGGCCTATTCGCGTGAGATTGATTTCGCCCGGTTCCGCGCCGTGGCGGATGAGATCGGCGCGATCTTCATGGTGGATATGGCGCATTATGCGGGGCTGGTGGCGGCCGGCGCCTATCCCTCGCCGGTGCCGCATGCGCATGTGACGACGACGACGACGCACAAGACGCTGCGCGGCCCGCGTGGCGGCCTGGTGCTGACCAATGACGAGGCGATCGCCAAGAAGATCAACTCGGCCATGTTCCCGGGGCTTCAGGGCGGGCCGCTGATGCATGTCATCGCTGCCAAGGCGGTCGCTTTCGGCGAGGCGCTGCGGCCGGATTTCCGCGCCTATGCGAAGCAGGTGGTGGCCAATGCCCGGGCGCTGGCGGATGAATTGGTGCAGCAGGGCGTGAACATCGTCTCGGGCGGCACGGACAGCCATCTGATGCTGGTGGATCTGCGCCCCAAGGGCCTGACCGGCAAGGCGGCCGAAGCGGCACTGGGCCGCGCCCACCTGACCTGCAACAAGAACGCCATTCCCTTCGACCCCGAGAAGCCGATGGTGACCTCCGG